>NZ_KV786853.1:0-20953 GCF_001806955.1 Burkholderia sp. HMSC10F09 | reverse complement strand
GGTTCGCGCGGCTCGAAGCTCGGCGATCTCGGCCCGTACGGCAAGCAGGTCGTGCAGTTCTACACGCAGACGAAGACCGTTACCGCACGCTGGTTCGACGACGACACGACGGCCGGCCCCGTCAACACGACGATCCGGCTGCACTGAGCGCGCACACGCGACGAAACGATGGACGGGCGCCGTGGCGCGAGCGGCGGCGCCCGACGATGGGAGACAAACGATGAAGATCGGTTTTATCGGCCTCGGCCACATGGGCGCGCCGATGGCGCTGAACCTGCTGAAGGCCGGCCACGACGTGCGCGCGTTCGACCTGAGCGCCGATGCGCTGCGCGCGCTGCAGGACGCCGGCGCGCAAGTGGCGACGTCGCCGCGCGACGCGGCCGGCGGCGCCGCATTCGTGATCACGATGCTGCCCGCCGCGCCGCACGTCCGTTCGGTGCTGACCGGCGAGCACGGCGTGCTCGCAGGCCTCGAGTCCGGCGCGACCGTGATCGATTCGAGCACGATCGATCCGGCGAGTGCGCAGGCGTTCGGCGCGCTGGTGCGCGAGCACGGCGGCGCGTTCGTCGATGCGCCGGTGTCGGGCGGCACGGGCGGCGCGGCGGCCGGCACGCTGACGTTCATGGTCGGCGGCAGCGACGCCGATTTCGAGCGCGTGAAGCCCGTGCTCGCGGGCATGGGCAAGAACATCGTGCATTGCGGCGCGACCGGCATGGGGCAGGTCGCGAAAGTCTGCAACAACCTCGTGCTCGGCATCTCGATGGCAGCCGTGTCGGAGGCGATGGCGCTCGGCGTCGCGCTCGGCATCGATCCGAAGGTGCTGGCCGGCATCATCAACACGTCGACCGGCCGCTGCTGGAGTTCCGACACGTACAACCCGTATCCGGGCGTGATCGAGACCGCGCCGTCGTCGCGCGGCTATACGGGCGGCTTCGGCACGGACCTGATGCTGAAGGATCTGGGCCTCGCGAACGATGCCGCGAAGCAGGCGCGTCAGCCCGTCTATCTCGGCGCGCTCGCGCAGCAGCTGTACCAGACGATGAGCAGCCGCGGCGACGGCCAGCTCGATTTCTCGGCGGTGATCCGCCTGTATCAACCGGCAACGAAGAAGGACGCGTGATGATCGAACTGGACTATGTCGACGACGGCGCGATCGCGTGCGCGACGCTGAAGCGTCCGCCCGCGAACGCGTTTACCGCCGACGGGCTGCGGCAACTGCAGGCGTACGTCGCCGAGCTGAACGCGAATGCACGCGTGCGCGCACTCGTCGTCACCGGAGACGGCCCGAAATTCTTCAGCGCCGGCGCCGATCTCAACACGTTCGCCGACGGCGATCGCGCGGTCGCGCGCGAAATGGCCGCGCGCTTCGGCGCGGCGTTCGAGGCGCTGCACGATGCGCGCTTCGTGACGATCGCGGCGATCAACGGCTATGCGATGGGCGGCGGGCTGGAATGCGCGCTCGCGTGCGACCTGCGGATCGCCGAGACGCACGCGCAGATGGCGCTGCCGGAACCGTCGGTCGGGCTGCTGCCGTGCGGGCTCGGCACGCAGACGCTGCCCTGGCTCGTCGGCGAAGGCTGGGCGAAGAAGATCATCCTGGCCGGCACGCGCGTCGATGCACCGACCGCGCTGCGCATCGGCCTCGTCGAGGACGTGGTCGATACGGGCACGTCGCGCGACGCGGCGCTCGCGCTCGCACGCAACGTCGCGCGGCAGAGCCCGCATGCGGTCGCGTCGAGCAAGGAGCTGATCGGCCTCGCGCGCCGCGGCGTGCCGCGCAGCGCGGCGCTCGCGGTCGAACGCGAGCGTTTCGTCGATCTGTTCGAGACGAACGATCCGCGCGAAGGCGTGGCCGCGTTTCTCGGCAAGCGCGCGCCGCAATGGCAACCCGAAGGAGAGCAGTCACGATGAGCACGCCGGCCACGAACCAGGATGCCTTCACCGATCCCGCGCAGGACGTGCTGTTTCGCGTGGTGAACCGCGTCGCGTTGATCACGCTGAATCGTCCCTCCGCGCTGAACGCGCTGTCGTACGAGATGGTGCGCGCGCTTGCCGCATTATTCGAACGCTGCCGTAACGACGACCGGATCGTCGCGGTCGTGCTGCGCGGTGCCGGCGACAAGGGTTTCTGCGCGGGCGGCGACGTGCGGCAACTGCACCGCATGGTCGCGCAGCGTGAAACGTGGCTGCCGTTCTTCGTCGACGAATACCGGCTCGATCATGCGATCCATACGTTTCCGAAGCCGGTCGTCGCGCTGATGGACGGCGTGACGATGGGCGGCGGCATGGGGCTCGCGCAGGGCGCCGCGCTGCGCGTCGCGACCGAGCGCAGCAAGATCGCGATGCCGGAAACGCGCATCGGCCTCGTGCCGGATGTCGGCGCGACGCATTTTCTCGCGCGGATGCCCGTCGAACTCGAGCTGTACGTCGGCCTCACCGGTGCGACGCTGTCGGGCGCCGATGCGCTGAGCGCGAAGCTCGCCGACCTCTGCGTGCCGTCGTCGTGGCTCGACACGTTCGAGACGCGCATCGAGCGCGTCAACTGGGACGGCGATGCGCTGCCCGCGCTGCGCAAGGTGTTCGAGCCGCCGTGCAACGTCGTCCCGCACGCGGCGCTCGACACGCAACTGCCGTGGATCGTCCGGCACTTCGACAAGCGTTCGCCGGTCGAGCGGATCGTCGCGACGCTGAAGCAGGACCTCGCGCGCGACGAGCTGCCGCGCGAACAGCGTCAGTGGCTGCAGTCGACGCTCGACGCGCTGACGGGCCATTCGCCGACGATGCTTGCCGTCACGCGCGAAGCGCTGCTGCGGGGCCGGCAGATGACGCTCGCGGAGTCGTTCCGGATGGAGCTCGGCATCGTCGCGCGCGCGATCGAGGAAGGCGACTTCTGCGAAGGCGTGCGAGCGCATCTGCTCGACAAGGATCGCAAGCCGCGCTGGGCGCCCGCGACGCTCGTCGAGCTGCGTGCCGAACGCGTGCGGCATTTCCTGACATCGCCGTGGAAGCTGTTCGCGCATCCGCTCGCCGATCTCGGGGCCGCGTGATCGCGCGCGCCCGACGTGCCGCGTCGCGCGTCGGGCTTCTTCTTCGTCATGCGTTCGCCGGCGCGCGCTCGATCATCGGCGGCACGGCTTCCACCAGCGCATCGATCACGCAGCGCGTCTTGCGCGGCAGGTAGCGCGTTTTCGGCCAGATCGCGTGAATGTCGCCTTCGCAGACGAAGCAGCGGTCGAGCACCACCACCATCTCGCCGCGCTTCACGTATTGATCGAGCAGCCAGCTCGGCAGCCATGCGATCCCGAAGCCCGATGCGCCGGCCGCGGCGATCGCCTGCACGTCGTCGAAGCTGAGCTGGTGCGGCATGTCGATGTAGACCGTGGAGCCGTCCGGCGCACGCAGGTACCAGGGCTGAACGACGCCCGAGCGCGAATACGCGACCGTTCGATGGTTTTTCAGATCGTCGAGCGACTGCGGCATCCCGTAGCGCGCGAGATACGACGGCGCCGCGCCGAGGCTGCCGTATTGCGTGCCGAGCCGCCGCACCGCGAGGCTCGTGCTGTCCTCGAGCGGGCCGATCCGCACTGCGAGATCGATCCCTTCCTCGATCAGGTCGACGAAACGATCGGTGATCGACACGTCGATCCGCAGATGCGGATAGGTGCGCGCGAGATCCAGCACGATCGGCGTCACGCAATGATGGCCGAACGCGAGCGGCACGCTGAGCCGCAGTTTGCCGCGCGGCTCGTTGCGGCCGCAGTCGAGATCGGCTTCCGCCGCCTCCAGTTCTGCCAGCGCGCGCACGCAGCGGTCGTAGTACGCCTGGCCGTCGTCGGTCAGGCTCTGGCTGCGCGTCGTGCGCTGCAGTAGCCGCGCGCCGAGCCGCTTCTCGAGCCGCGCGATCGCCTTGCCGACCGCCGAGCGCGTCATGCCGAGCCGCTCCGCGGCAAGCGCGAAGCTGCCCGATTCCACGACCTGCACGAAGGTCGTCACGCCGTCGAGTTTGTCCGTCATGGGATTTGTGCGGGATTGCGTCCTGGTGTTCCGCAGTTCGGGGAAATGGACGCGTCAATGGGGATCGAAATTCTCACTATAGTACCGATTCCCGTCCAGCGTGCGGCGCCGGCGCGCACGCGGCGAATCCTTCTGACCTGGAGGCGCACGACTCGGCGACGGGCCGCGCGCAATACGCATGACGCTATCCGAATCCCGCAGGAATGCGGTCGCGCTGGCGGCCGTCTGTCTCACATCGCTGATGTTCGGCCTCGAAATCTCGAGCGTGCCGGTGATCCTGCCGACGCTCGAACATGTGCTGCATGGCGACTTCAACGGCATGCAGTGGATCATGAACGCGTACACGATCGCGTGTACGACCGTGCTGATGGCCGCCGGTACGCTCGCTGACCGCTTCGGCCGCAAGCGCGTGTACGTGATCGGCACCGCGCTGTTCGGCGCGACGTCGCTGCTGTGCGGGCTTGCGCCGAACGTGCCGGTGCTCGTCGCAGGCCGGCTGCTGCAGGGCGCGAGCGGCGGCGCGATGCTGATCTGCCAGATTGCCGTGCTGTCGCACCAGTTTCGCGAAGGACACGAGCGCGGCCGCGCATTCGGCATCTGGGGGATCGTGTTCGGAATCGGCCTCGGCTTCGGGCCGATCGTCGGCGGCGCGATCGTCGCGGTCGCGAGCTGGCCGTGGGTGTTTCTCGTGCATGCGCCGCTTGCCGCCGTCGCACTCGCGCTGATCGGCGGAACCGTGCAGGAGTCGCGCGACCCGCATGCGGGCACGCTCGACGTCGCGGGCATCGTCACGCTGTCGCTCGCGGTGCTCGGCCTCGCGTTCTATATCACGCAGAGCGCGGCGCTCGGGCTCGCGAGCGCGGCCGGCCTCGGCGTGCTCGGTGCGACCGTGCTCGCAGCCGGCGCGTTCGTCGTCGCGGAGCGCAGAAGTGCGCGGCCGATGTTCGACTTCTCGGTATTCCGCATTCGTGCGTTCACCGGCGCGATCTTCGGCTCGATGGGGATGAACTTCAGCTTCTGGCCGTTCATGATCTATCTGCCGATCTGGTTTCAGGTCGCGCTCGGTTACGACAGCGTGACGGCCGGCCTCGCGCTGCTCGCCTATACGCTGCCGACGCTCGTCGCGCCGCCGTTCGGCGAGCGGCTCGCGTTGCGCTACGGGCCGGGCGTCGTGATTCCGGGCGGCCTCTTCACGATCGCGGCCGGGTTTGCGCTGATGCGGATCGGCAGCGCGGCCGAACACGCAAGCTGGCTCACGATGCTGCCCGGCTGCGTGATCGCCGGCATCGGGCTCGGGCTCGCCAACACGCCGGTCACGAACACGACGACCGGTGCGGTGCCGAGCGCACGGGCCGGGATGGCGTCGGGTATCGACATGAGCGCGCGGATGATTTCGCTCGCGTTGAACATCGCGATGATGGGCTTCGTGCTCGTGGCGGGAATCGTCGCGAGCCTGAAGGGCGGTGTTGCAGCGGCGATCGGCGATGCATCGCTACGCGCGCTTGCGCAGGAAATCGCCGCGGGGCGCACGGAAGATTTGCATGCGATTGCGCCGGCACTCGCGCAGGCCGACCCGACCGGCGCGGCGCTGCATGCGGCGCTCGTGCACGGGTTCGGCTGGGTGATGGTGTACGGCACGGTGGGCGTGGCCGTGCTGGCGACGGCGAGTGCCATCGCGTTCGCGCCGGCGCGACGCAGCGCGGCGGTGTGCGAGTGAGCGCGCGAGCGGTGGGATGTGCTGCCGCGTGGCCCGCATTGTGTGCGGCCTTCGATGCTGGTTATGCGCGGCGCGTGCGCGTTTGTGTTTGCGTTTGCGATTACGTTTGTGCTTGCGCGTCGATCCTGCGCTGCGTGTCCGCATCGACGATCGCGCGGATCGCGCTGAACAGCGGTGCCGCATCCGTATAGCGCCGGCCGTAGTCGAGATTGAACGCGTAGTCGAAGTCGGGCGGGTTGGCGCCCTGCGTGTGCTGCAGAATCGTCTCGAGCTTGTCGAGCGCCTTCGCGGCGCGCGCTTCGGGCGACGCGGCCGCGTCGTATTCGTCCCACAGTGCGAAGAGCTCGTTACGCAGCACGGGATCGAGTGCGGCCGTCAACGTGAGCAGGTCGTCGCGTTCGTGCATGTTCTTGTCCGGATGCGCGGCTTGCTCGGGCGCCGGTATGTCGCCGTGCAGCGCCTCGCCGAGATCGTGGACGACGCACAGCTTGAGCAGCTTCAGCGTGTCGATGCCGGGCAGTGCGTCGGCGAACACGAGCGCCATCAGGCACAGCCGCCAGCTGTGCTCGGCGGTGCTTTCGCGGCGACCGGACGACGTGCGGCCGCTGCGCAGCACGTCCTTCAGGCGTTCGGCTTCGCGCAGGAAATCGAGCCGTGCGCGGATCGTGTCGGGGTTCATGGTTCTGGTTGGTGTGCAGGGGCGTCCAGCGTACGTTGCGCGCGCGCGGGATGTCCACGCATGAAATATGCGTGGACATCGGATGCGATGGACGCGGTTGTCGCTTTGACTGGCAAGCAAGCCGCCGGCGGCTGCTACAGCGTTTCGACGAGCCGTGCCGCCGCCCCGCCCGACAGCATGATCCGCGTCCAGCGGCATCGGCTGCGATGGATCGGCACGACGCGCGACGCGTTCGTGCCGGTGTCGAATTCGACGCTAGGCGGTCCTGCGCAATCGTGCCAGCCGAGTGTGTCCAGTGCGGTTTCCATCCGGACGATCTCTTCTGTCGCATAGCGCCACAGCGACGTGCCGAGCAGCATCGACAGCGGCTGCGAGAACTCGGCTGCGCGAGACGGCGAGCATGCGAGCAGCCGGTGCGTCAGATCGCAGACGAGATGCATGCGGCCCGCGCTCCCTGCGACCAGCCGCGCGAGCGCATGGTCGCCTGCGGAGTCGAGGCGCGCGGCGAGCAGGCGTTCGGCCGTCGCGCGCTCGTCGGGCGACATCTGCTGGACACCGGCTTCCCAGCGCGAGATCGTCGATTGCGCGACGCCGAACAGCTCGGCGGCATGGCTTTGCTTGACGCGATGCAGCAGGCGCCAGCGTTTCAGCTGTGGGCCCAGCGGCGGCGTATGAAGCGGCGAGTCGGGCATGTCGGTGCTCCGTCGGTACAGTCGTTGCGTTCAACGCGGCGCGGTGCGCGTTGGCGTCGCGTTAGATCACGGGACGTGCTTTTCGATTTCATCGCGATTCGGACAAACGGCGCTAGCACGTTGCCGCCGAGGGCGACAGGGCGGGCGTCGCGCATTGGCGTGCGATCGAGGGCGGCTGCCGTTATCGGTGCGCGCGGTGCGGCGGCCGGTGGACGTCACATGCACGCGGAGCCGTCATTCTCGGGCGATCGCATTCGAACCGTCGAATACGACCGCACCTTTGTGCGAAGCGCCGCACGTGGGCCGACCATTTCGGCACGCTTTCAACCCGCCGCGTCATATCTTATTATTCGACGCGGTGCGATGCATGCCGAGAACGACACGCGCCGCTGCCGCGCGACAGGCAGCCACCGCTTGCGGCGCTGCGGCACGCGCAGCGCAGTGCGTGCTAGACACACAACACGAAACGCATGATGGCCGCGTTTCTCAAAAAAGGACATTCGAGGGCACGATGGTACGACTGGTCTTGCTACTGCTGGGCATCGAGTATCTGCGTACGCGCTGGCGCGGGCTGACGGTGCTGGGCTGGCTATGGGTGGTCGCCGGCGTCGGCATCTTCGTCGACGCGCTCGATGGCGCATTGCACTTTCCGATCGAATTCTTCGCGTGGCTGTTCCTGATCGAAGGGCTCGCGACGCTCGCCGTTGCGGGCAGCGGCGTCGGCGGACAGCGCATCCTGCGCTACGTGAAGGGCATTGCGGCCGTGACGGCCGCGACGCTCGTGTTCGCCGGGCATCACCATGGGCACTTCCTGCTGTCGATGATCTTCGGCACGCTGTTTCTCGTCGACGGGCTGCTGCAATGCACGGCCGCGTGGATGGTGCGCTACCGGCGCTGGCATGTCGCGTTCGCATGGGGGGCCGTCGAGATCCTGCTTGCTGTCTTCTTCTATCAGCCGTACCCGACGCACTACGTCGGTACCGTTCCGTACTGTCTCGGGCTGCTGCTGATGTTCGGCGGCATGCACCTGCTGAGCCTCGCCGCGCGCGTGCGGCGGCTGACGCGCAATCCGGCGTTCGCGACGTCGCCCGCGCCGTCGGTCGCCCCCGATCTCGACGACACGCGCGCGGTGCCGTCGTTCACGCAGACCGAATGGGACGGCCCGCCTGCCGACGACGAGCGCGCGCTGACCGTGCATGTGTGGACGCCGACCGGTTCGTCGAAGGCGGAGGCGCATCGCTATCCGGTGATCGACCGCTACATCGCGGCGGTCGACGTCAACGGCGTGATCTCGACCGGGCACGCCGCGCTCGAATCGCCGGAGGGCATCTACATCAGCCTGTATCCCGCAGTCGAAATCGACCGCTCGCCGGACGAGTTCACGCGCATCCTGCGCGCCACGCGCGAGAACGACGTGCCGGGGCTGTTCCAGCCCGACTATGCGACCGAGTCGAAAGCGTGGTGTCCGTCGACCGTGCGCGTGCGCATCCGCAACTACGATCCGGCAAAACTCGCGGCGTTCTGGTCGACGTATCGGCAGAACACGACGTACAACCTGACGCACCGGAACTGCTCGAGCAGCGTGTCGAACGCGCTCGAAGCGGCGCTCGACGGCGCGGTGTGGCGGCTGAAGGGCGCGCGCGCCGGCTGGGGCGCATTCGTGCGCTTGCTGCTGACGCCCGAGCTGTGGGTTGCCGCACAAATCCGCAAACGCGCGGTGACGATGGCGTGGACGCCGGGCCTCACGCTCGACTACGCGCGTGCGCTCAGCGTGCTCGCCGATCCGCGGCCGTTCGCATGGTGGAAGGTCGCGCGCTCGGCCGTGACGGCGATCATCGCGCTGCGCCGCGGGTGGCGCGAGCAGGACAGCGAGGCGCTCGCGGGTGGCGGGTCGCGTACGGCTTCGGTGAAGTGAGCAGCCGCGGCTATGCGAGCAGCGTCAATGCATCCCGCAACGACAGCACGTTCGTGCGCGATTCGAATGCGGTCGCGAACAGATGTTCGTGGACGACGGGGTCCGGGTCGTAGCAGCAGTCCTTGACCGTGTACAGCCGGAAGTCCGCGTCGCTCGCATACGCGACCGAGGACAGCACGACGCCGGTCGACGCAATGCCGACCATGATCAGCGTGTCGATGTTTCGCGCGACAAGTCGTGCTTCGAGATCGGTGCCGAAAAAGACGCTCGCGCGCTGCGCGCCGATCACCGGTTCGTCGTCGCGCGGCCCGAGTTCCGGCGACGTGCGGTCGCCGACGAACAACCCGAGTCGCTTGATGCCCCGACCGTTCTTGTTCAGCGGACTGACTTCCGGATAGCCGGGGCTGAAGTCCAGATTCGCGAAATAGACGCGGACGCCTTTCGCACGCGCGGCGTCGCAGAGCGCGCGCGTATTCGCGAGCAGCATGGGCGCGACGGACGGGAACAGCCCGAGGATGTCGGTCTGGTAATGCATGACGAGCAGCGCGGTGCGTGCGGGGGTGAGGGCGGCGGGCGTGCTGTCGTCGGAAGGAGCGGCGAATCGGGCGGCGGGTGCGCGGTGCAGGGTCATATGCGATGGTCCGGTCGTCGTTCAGGCGTGTCGGGAGATGGAGCACTTCGAAAACTCGCGCAGTCGGCCGCGCGTGAGCGGCGGCGGACTACGGGAATATAAATCGTCCAGCGTCGCGCCGGGTACTCGACACGTGCCGATTCCCTCATCCTCGATCAGGGGGGGCGTTGCCGGCCGCCGTGGTGGGCTTTGCAGCGCGATTCGGTCTACGCACTCATTTTTCCGCGTGCTGTTAAAGAAACAGTCGGAAGCGACCGTAAACGCCGTGATGAGAAAGAATCCGATTGTCTGCGGACTCGTCTTCGCGCTGACGCGCACCCGCCCACCGCATCAAAAAATCGACCGCCCCGGATACGTCGTCAACCACTCCAACGCCAACGTCCTTGCGCTACGAATATATCAACTCGCAACGTGATTCCATCGGTACCGACGGACGGGCGAGTGCCGTGCTGCCTTCGGCGACCGAGTTCGGCCAAAAGCGGTCGTGGACCAACAACAGCAACAAGCCATCCGGTAGGCAGGTCGAGTTCCGACAACGGACACGCACGTTTTCATGGCGATCCATTCTTCCCATCTGGCCGGTGTTTGTTACGACCGACCCCTCAATTTCCTGAAGATGAGCGGCATTGCGTCAGCATCCAGTCCGTCCATGTCAACCAGTCGCAGGGACTTCACCATGTCCAGCGTCGAACGCTTGTACTTCTTGAAATGCGGCGACTGGATATGTGCGTCGTACGCATCGTGGCTCGCATAAATTTCCACAATCTTGATGTGCGTCGGGCTATCCTTTTGAGCCATCGGAAAAATGCACACTACCCCCGGCTCGACGCGCATCGACGCCTCAGCCTCCTCGTTCAAGATGCGCCGATATGCTTCGAGATGCTGATTGAATATCTCGATTTCGGAGATACGGACTAACATTTTTGGCTCCTGCGCATGGACGTTACCGTGTTGCCCCAACGGGAGTACCCAACACATCACAACGAGCGCGAAGAGGATAAGGCGTCGGCGCTCGATGAACGGGTCCTTCATATCTATTTTCGCATTCGATATTCGTCCAGCGGCGGTACGTTCAACGGCGGCGGCGAGTTCGCAAGCTACCGCCATCGAACGTACCGCCGCTCGCGACATTCAGTTCCGCGGCACTGAAATCGTCGGCGGATGTTCCGGAAGCGGTGGCACGATGCCATCCACCGGATGGGGGACATACGGCGCTTCGAGCGCGGCGATTTCGTCCTGCGTCAGCGAGAAGTCGAGCGCGGCGATGGCGGTTGCCAGATGCTCGGGCTTCGTTGCCCCGATGATCGGCGCGGTGATCGCCGGCTTGGTCAACAGCCACGCCAGTGCGACGTGCGCGCGCGGCACATGGTGCGCCTCGGCGATACGCGCGACGACGTCAACCACCTTCCGGTCCTGGATTTCAGCGTTCCGATACATTTGCAGCGCAAAGGCATCGTTCTGCGTGCGGCGCGTGGTTTCGCTCCAGTCGCGCGTCAGCCTGCCGCGCGCCATCGGGCTCCACGGAATGACCCCGACGCCCTGGTCGGCGCAAAGAGGCAACATTTCGCGTTCCTCCTCCCGATAGAGCAGGTTGTACTGCGGTTGCATGGAGATGAAGCGTGTCCAGCCGTTGCGTTCCGCGACGTGCTGCATTTTCGCGAAGCGCCATGCCTCCATCGACGATGCGCCGATGTAGCGGGCTTTGCCTGACTTCACTATGTCGTGCAGCGCCTCCATCGTTTCCTCCACAGGCGTGCCGTGGTCGAAACGGTGGATCTGGTAGAGGTCGACGTAGTCCATGCCGAGGCGGGTCAGACTGTCGTCGATCGACTGAAGCAGCGCTTTCCGCGAGAGAAACCCGGTATTGGGTGAATTGCGCCACGGAAAGAACGCCTTGGTGGCGACAACGACCTCTTCGCGCCGGGCCATGTCGTTGAGCGCTCGGCCCGTGATCTCCTCGGAGCTTCCGCCCGAATAGATATTGGCAGTGTCGAAGAAGTTGATGCCCGCCTCGAGCGCTTGCCGAAAAAACGGGCGGGAGGCCGCTTCATCGAGGGACCAAGGCTGGGGCAGGCGGGCGGGCTCCCCGTAGCTCATGCATCCCAGGCAAAGACGAGATACTTTCAGGCCCGTTCGGCCCAGATTGACATATTCCATGTTCACCTTCGAAGATCTATGTTCACATCACGCCGATAGGCAGCCTGCGGCAGGCCCGTGGTTGACGATCTGTCCGGTGTCACCGCTACACGACAACCACGGACCGACACCGCGATAGACGCTGCCGAAGCAGTCAAGCGTCGCGCGACGCGAAAAGGGACTCCCAGCCGACGAACGGGCCGAGCGGAATGATCTCCCAGTCGATCAGGCCGACCTTGGCCAGCGGAAACTCGGCGAGCGCCTGTCTCGCGGCATCGACCGAATCGCTTTCGGCAATGATGGCGACGCCCGGGCGGTCCTGACGGAACGAGATTTCCCGCACGAAGCCCGTTTTATACAGATGCCACGCATGGCGCACTTCTTCGAGAAGATGGGGCTGATAGGCGTCCGGGCTGGCCCCCGGCAGCGGGACGTCGAGACAAAGCAATTTCATCGTGCGGCTCCTGACATGAACTGGCTGGTCACGTGAGCGACGCGCTCGCCCAGATACGCAGCGGTATCGATATCGCTCTCGATGGGGGTGATGTCCGGTGATGCATCATCCGATTGCGCCATCGCGCCTAGCCATCCGCCGACACGATTCTTCTCCTGCGGCGACTTGCCCGGGAAAATATCGAGGCCGACCCAGATCATCCCGTGCTGGGCGGCAAACAGCGCCATCGTGACGAGGGAATTCAGCTTGTCGCCGTGCATGGCGCCCGAATTCGTGAAGCCTGCGGCAATCTTGTTCCGCCACGACTGCGGGATCCACGCGGGCCGCGTCGAGTCCTCCATCACCTTTTTGAGCCTCGCGCTGACGGTGCCGTTGTAGGTCGGCGAACCGAAGATGATCGCGTCGCTCGCGGCGAGTTTTTCCCAGGGCGTATCGCCATCTGCAACGGCGATCAACTGCGCTTCGGCACCCGGCACGCGACGAACGCCGTCTGCAACGGCTTGGGCCTGTTTCGCGGTGTGGCCATAGCCACTGTCATAGAGGATCGTGATGAGCATTGAAGACTCGCAAGCTTCGGAAGGAGGGGCGATGTCCACCATTGTCACCAGCGTTATTCATTACGAGAAGTTCTGGCAGGGTTGAACCACCCTCAACTGCAAGTTTAGAATCCGGCTGCGCGACGACAGATCGGCGCGATGTCGGTCATGGAGGAAATGTGGATTCTTCGCAGCGTGTTCGAGCCATCATTTCTCTCGTCCAGGCTGTGGATGCGGGAAGTTTTGCGGCAGCGGCCCGACAATTGGGCGTGACGTCGGCTGCCGTGAGCAAGAACGTGGCGGGCCTCGAAAAGGCATTGGGTGTGCGGCTGATGAACCGGACGACCCGCACACTCAAACTCACCGAGGAAGGGGAGGCTTTTTTGCGCCACGCGCGCATCGCACTTGAAACACTGGATGCCGCGATCGATACGGTTTCCGCCCGGCGGGCCGAGCCGGCCGGGCGCGTGCGGATTTCGACGAGTGCCGCCTTCGGGCATAACCACGTGCTTCCGGCGCTGCCCGCGCTGCTCGCTCGCTACCCGGCGCTGTCGGTCGAGGTCGATTTCGACGATCGGGTCATCGATATTGTCCGGGACGGCTACGACATTGCGGTGAGAGGCGGCAACATCCCGGATTCCGCGCTCGTGACTCGCCCCATTTGTCGCTTGAATACGGTACTGGTAGCGTCTCCCGACTATCTGGCGAACCATGGCGTGCCCGAAACGCCGGATGCATTGCACGCGCACCGGCTCATTGCACGGCGATTCCTGAGCGGCCAGGTCGCGCCATGGAACTTCACGGGCGACGACAAAAGCATCACGACGATCGACCCCTCCGGCAAGGCAATGCTGACACTATCCGCACCGGAATCGCTGGTGCAGGCGGCGTGCGATAGCGTTGGCATCGCGGAGGTCGGGGTGCATCTTGCGTGGGATCGGTTGCGTTCCGGTGCGCTGAAGGTCATTCTCCACAGGTTTCACCATCCCGGAAGCTATGAGATGGTGATGCAGTATCCACACCGGGCGCTTGTCGCGCCACGAGTGCAAGTCACCGTGAAACATCTGCTGGAAGCGCTAACGGCGGATAGCAAATTGCATGTGCCTACGGATGCCTTGGATATCTATAGCGTGTAGCAGCCAGCCATCGTTCAGTGTGACCTCGGCTTGCATTATTAAACGTGTGGTTCCGCGTGGAAACTGCGTGTGCAGCATCGCGACGACCGGAAGTATTCATCGAGCGACCGCTGAAGATCTACAAACCGACGGGGCACGTCCGATGCGGTGAAGGGCGGCTCCGGGTCGATTGCTGCCGATGGCAGAATTCCCCATTGAGCGCTCTGGCGCGCGCCGACAGGAATCTGCCGCCGTCGCGCCACATGAGGCATGCTTGACTTCGATGCTTCAAAAGATCGACCGCCCCGAATACGTCGTCAACCACTCCAACGCCAACGTCCCCGCCAACGAATTCCCGTTCGCATCGAGCCCCGGCGCCCACACGCAGACCGCCATCTCGCCGGGCAGCACCGCGACGATCCCGCCGCCGACGCCGCTCTTCGCCGGCAGCCCGACGCGATAGACGAAATCGCCGGCCGCATCGTACGTGCCGCACGTGAGCATCAGCGCCGACAGCCGTTTCGCCGAACTCGGATCGACGATCCGCTCGCCGGTCGCAGGCGCCACACCGCCGTTCGCCAGAAACAACGCGGCGCGCGCGAGTTCGACGCAGTTCATCGTAATCGCACACTGCCGGCAGTACGCTTCGACGACCGTTTCGGGCGGCATCTGCATGTTGCCGAAGCTCGCCATGAAATGCGCCATCGCACGATTGCGCTCCGCGTGCTGCAATTCCGACAGCGCGACGCGCGAATCGTAGTCGATATCGTTCGCGCCGATCAGCCGCCGCACGAATTCGACGAGCGCCGTCTCCGCCTTCACGAAGCGGCGGCACAGCACGTCGGTGACCACCAGCGCGCCCGCGTTGATGAACGGATTGCGCGGCTTCCCACGCTCGCTTTCGAGCTGCACGAGCGAGTTGAACGCGGTGCCGGACGGTTCGCGGCCGACGCGTTCCCACAGCGCGTCGCCGAGCAGCTGGAACGCGAGCGTGCACGCGAACAGCTTCGAGATGCTCTGGATCGAGAAGCGCTCCTGCGCGTCGCCGACCGTGCAGACGTTGCCGTCGAGCGTGACGACCGCCATCCCGAACTTGTCGGCGGGCACTTTCGCGAGTTCCGGAATGTAGTCGGCCACGCGGCCCTGGCCGATCCAGGGGGCGAGTTCGGTATGGATGCGTTCGAGAATCGGTTGGTAGTTCATCAGATCAGGCAAGGGCGGCGCGCCGCCCGGATTCCGGCGAGCCCGTATGGAACCGTTTCGGCGTCGATTCGTCAAGCAGGCCCGCGTCGCGCCGCCTGTCCCCGATTTTGCCGATCGCGTCACCGGCGGTCCGCAAGCGCAGTATCATGCGGTACGTTTCGGCCGCGGGCCGGCAGCGGGCGCCGTCCGCACCGCCGCGGTTTCCCCGTACGAATTCACCGTTAGCCATGTCTTTCCGCATCCTGCTCGTCGAAGACGACGTCCGCCTGTCCACGCTGATCGCCGGCTATCTGCGCAAGAACGACTATGAAGTCGACACTGTGCTGCACGGCGATGCCGCGGTGCCGGCGATCCTGTCCACGCGTCCGGATCTCGTCATTCTCGACGTGAACCTGCCCGGCAAGGACGGCTTCGAGATCTGCCGCGACGCGCGGCAGCACTACGACGGCGTCATCATCATGGTGACGGCGCGCGACGAGCCGTTCGACGAGCTGCTCGGCCTCGAGATCGGCGCCGACGATTACGTGCACAAGCCGGTCGAGCCGCGCATCCTGCTCGCGCGGATCAAGGCGCAATTGCGGCGCGCGCCCGCGCGCGTCGCGGAAGGCGCGCCGCAGCCGGAGCGCTACACGTTCGGCAAGTTTTCGATCGACCGCACCGACCGCAGCGTCGTGCTGCCCGACGGCAGCACGCCCGATCTGACCTCGGCGGAATTCGACCTGCTGTGGGTGCTGGTCTGCCGTGCGGGCGAAGTCGTCAGCCGCGACGACCTGATGCTGCAGCTGCGCGGCGTCGAATTCGACGGGCTCGACCGGACGATCGACGGCCGCATCTCGAAGCTGCGTCGCAAGCTGCGCGACGACGCGAGCAACCCGCAGCGGATCAAGACGATCCGCAGCAAGGGCTACCAGTTCAGCAAGCACGCATGGGAATGAGCTTGCGCGCGCTCGTCAAACCGCATCGGCGCGCGGCCGTCGCACGCGGTAGCGGCAGCGGGGCGCCGCGATGATCCGTACGCCTCGCTCGCACCCGAACGCGCCGCGGCTGTCGCCGCTGCGCTACGTCAAATGGCGCTGGCTGCATTTCCGCCGCGCGTGGACCGACACGCGCTCGGACCGCATCCCGAGCTGGTCGCGCCTCTACCTGCGGACCTATCTGCATCTGCTCGGCCTCGTGCTGCTGACCGCGCTCGTGCCGGCGCTCGCGTTGTGCATCGTGCTGTCGCCGGAAGTCGTGTGGCATTCGTTCGATGCGCTGCCGGGCGACATCTGGATCGTGCTCGCGTTCGTCTTCGTCGCGCCGGCGCTCGCCGCGTACCGATGGATGCGGCCGGTCTGGTCGGATCTCGTGATGGTGCGCGAGCGCGCGATCGACTTTACCGGCGGCCGTTTCAATACGCGCGCGCGCGAATCGCGCAGCGTGATCATCGGTCCGCTCGCACGCACGCTGAATGCGCTCGCGATGCGGATGGAGCGCCTGATCGCCGCGCAGCGCGATCTGACGAACGGCATCTCGCACGAACTGCGCACGCCGCTCGCGCGCGTGCGCTTCGCGCTCGAGATGCTGCGCGAGCCGGGCTCGGAAGCCGAATACCGCAGCGCACTCGACAGCATTGCGCAGGACGTGACCGAGCTCGACGAGCTGATCGACATGAGCCTCACGTATGCGCGCCTCGAATACAGTTCGCTGCAGTCGAATCTCGAGATGACGGCGCTGGTCGCGTGGTTCGAGCATCAGGTGAGCGATGCGCAGCTGCTGTATCCGGAGCGGACGATCGAATCGCGGATCGCGATCGCGTCCGATCTGCGCGTGAAGATGGACCGGCGGCTGATGTCGTACGCGATGCGCAATCTGCTGCGCAATGCGAGCAAGTACGCGGCGTCGCGGATCGTCGTCGGGATCGCGCTCCATCACGGCAATATCGTCGTGTTCGTCGAGGACGACGGCCCCGGCGTGCCGGAGCACGAACGCGAGCGGATCTTCGACGCGTTCGTGCGGCTCGACCGCCGTACGGGCGGCTACGGGCTCGGGCTCGCCATCTCGCGGCAGGTCCTGCACGCGCACAACGGGCGGATCGCCGTCGTCGATCCGCTCGAGCTCGGCGGCGCGCGGTTCGAGATCAGCTGGCCGATCTAGGCGCGCGCCGTCGTCAGTAGGTTCGGCCGAGCTGGAAGTACAGGTTGTGGCGGCCGCCCGGCGCAAGCGCGACACCGACGTAGAGCGGCCCGAACGACGTCGTCAGGCTCGTGAAGAACGAATAGCTCTGCTTCAGCGGCCCCGCACTGACCGGGCTGTCGAGCGACCACACGTTGCCGAGTTCCGCGCTCGCGCCGACGAACAGCGCCTTGACCGGCGACGCGTTGAACGTCATCAGCTGGTTCATGTACGTGACCTGCCCGTACACGAGCGCGTTGCCGTTCAGCTGATCGGCCGCATACGCGGCGAGATGCTGGAAGCCGCCGAGCGTGAAGTCGAGCAGGTTGACCGGGCTGACGCCGCCGAAGCTCTTGCCCGCTTCGATGCTCGCGTTCACGCTGTGCCGCCCGAACTGCTGCGCGACCATCGCCTTGCCGAACACTTCCGTGTACTGCTGCGCTTCGCTCGACACGAACGAGCGCTCGACGCGCAGTTCGCCGAAATAGCCTTTGCGCGGGAATTGCGGATCGTCGAGCTGATCGATCAGCAGCCGCGCCCGCGCGCTGAGCTGGCGGCCGTTCGTGCCGTCGAACAGGAACGCGGTCGGTTCGCCGTTCGGGCCGAAGTCCGCGGGCACGTTGTAGTCCGGCGACGCATGGCCGTGCGCGTACGCGAGGCCGATCCGGAAATCGCCGAGCCGGCGGATCGGTATCCCGAAGTCGATGCCCGCACGCTCGGTCTGCAGCCGATACTGCGTGAGCTTGATGTCGTCGAGATACACGTTTGCGAAGCGGCGCTGGTACTCGGCGTACGGCGCGACGTACAGGCCGGTGCTCGCGGACAGCGGCTGGCGCAGTTCGACGCGCGCCGACTGGCGATCGCTGCCGAGCGTCGTGTCGGCGCGGAATTCGAGGCCCGATTCGGTCAGCCACGGCCGCCGATAGCCCAGGTGCAGCCGGAATCCGCCCTCGTCGGTCGAGCTGCTCGACATCCCGAGCCCGAACAGCAGGAAGTTCGGCCCCCAGTACTTCTCCCGCGCATCGATCACGAGCCGGTTCTCGTCGCCTTCGCTGATCACCTGCTGCGTGACGCTTTCGAAGTTGCCGCTCGTCGTCAGCGCGAGCAGATCCTTGCTGACGGCCTGCGGATCGTAGAGATCGCCGGGCCGCACGTGCAGCGCATCGTTGACGACGCGTTTCGGCACGCCGCCGTTCGTGCGGATGTCGATGCTCGTGATCCGGATCGGCGGCGGCAGCGGCTGCGCGTGCGCGGTCTTGTACGCCGCGTACTGCTCGGGCGTCAGCGCGAATCGCTTCAGGCGCGGCAGCGCGGCGGTGGCGGCGGCCGCCCCGGCGGCGATCGCCTGGTTCGCGCTCTGGAAATCGGTGAATGCGATCGTGCCGAGATCGGGCGTGAGCAGCACGTCCTCCGCGTGCAGTTGCTTGCGCTGCGACGTCACGTTCTGCCGGATCAGGATACCGACCATCTGCTGCATCACGTCCGCAGGCGAGGCGAGCGCATCGAGCGGACGCAGCGGCGAGCCGATGTCGACGGCGATCACGACGTCCGCGCCCATGCGCCGCGCGGTGTCGACGGGCAGGTTGCTGACGAGCCCGCCGTCGACGAGCGCGCGCCCGTTGATCTCGGCCGGCGCGAACAGGCCCGGCATCGCCATGCTCGCGCGGATCGCGAGCGGCAGCGAACCGTGGTCGAGCACGACCATCTGGCCGGTCTGCAGGTCGGTCGCGACCGCACGATACGGGATCGGCAGCCGGTCGAACGGCTGGTTGGTCGGCACCGAGGCGGTCCAGTCCGCGAGCAGCGCCTGCAGCCGGTTGCCCTGCACGAGGCCGGCCGGCGCCTTCACGCCTTTGGCGCCGAAGCCGAGCGTGAGCCCGTTGATGTAATAGCGTTCGTCCTCGCGCCGGCTTTGCGGCAGGTCCGCACGCTCGGTCACGTCGAACGCGATGTCCGCGAGATCGATCTGCGACAGCCGTTTCTGCATGTCCTCCGCCGGCATCCCGCTCGCATACAGCCCGCCGACGACCGCCCCCATGCTCGTGCCGGCGATGCAGTCGATTGGAATCCGGTTGTCCTCGAGCACCTTCAGGACCCCGAGATGGGCATAGCCGCGCGCGCCGCCGCCGGATAGCGCGAGGCCGATCGACGGGCGGCCGCTCGGGCCGCCGTCGGCGACGCAGACGTGCGACGCCGCGCCGCCGGTCGGCCCGGAAGCGGTGGAAGCGGTGGAAGTGGCCGAAGTGGCCGAAGTGGAAGCGGGCGCGGAACCGGAAACCGAAACGGTCGCGGCGGTGCCCGCGGCGGGCAGCGGCTGCGCGGCGGCCGTAGCGCACCAGAGTGCGACGAGCATCGTGCAGAGGTGGCGCACCCCCGGCCGGCGGAAAGAGGCGGTCGCTGTCATTGTCATTGTGAAATACCTGACGGGAACGGGCGTCGGAGGCCTGCCGGGAGCAGGCAAGACCGAGAGATTAACGTGTTTTGCGCGCCCGGCGCGAGGGGCGGCCGGGTGTCGCACGCGCGCGGCCGCGCGTTTCCGGTCATTTCGTCGCGAAAAAATCATCAGAATTGCCTAAAGTATCGGAACGAATTGCCGCTAATGCCGGGAAGCGGCCGCGTGCGGGCCGGCCGCGCGCTCCCTTCGTCTACAAAGGCTCGATATGTCGACACCGCTGTTCGGAAAGTTGTTTGCGCAACCCGTTGCGATCGATCCGGGAACGGCGAGCACGCGAATCTATACGCACGATCGCGGCGTCGTGCTGAATCAGCCGTCGGTCGTCTGCTTCCGCAAGGCGGGCGGCGCCGCGTCGCGCTCGACGCTCGCGGCGGTCGGCGAGCTCGCGAAAGCGCTGCTCGGCCGCGAACCGGCGCATATCGAGGCCGTGCGGCCGATGCAGCACGGCGTGATCGCCGATGCGCACGCGGCCGGGCAGATGATTCGCCGGTTCATCGACATGTCGGACACGCGCTCGCGGTTCGGCCGCCGCATCGAGGTGACGCTCTGCGTGCCGTCCGATGCGACGGCGGTCGAGCGCCGCGCGCTGCGCGAGGCGGCGTTCGCGGCCGGCGTGTCGGAAGTCGCGCTGATCGACGAGGCGCTCGCGGCGGCGCTCGGCGCGGGGCTGCCGGTCACCGAGCCGGTCGGCTCGATGGTCGTCGACATCGGCGGCGGCACGACCGAAGTCGCGGTGATCTCGCTCGGCGGGATCGTCTATCGGGAGGCGATCCGCGTCGGCGGCGACCAGTTCGACGAAGCGATCGTCAACCACGTGCGCAGTCTGCACGGCGTGCTGCTCGGCGAGCAGACGGCCGAACACGTGAAGAAGACCATCGGCTCCGCGACGCGCGCGGTGCCGCGCCGGACCGCGCCGGCGGTCGGCCGCGGCGTCGAGGACGGCCTCCCGCGCGCGATCGAGCTGTCGAACCACGACGTCGCGGACGCACTCGCGGCGCCGCTCAAGCAGGTGATCGGCACGGTGAAGTCGGTGCTCGAGAACGCGCCGGCCGAACTCGTGACCGACATCGCGCATCGCGGCATCGTGCTGACGGGCGGCGGCGCGCTGCTGGCCGATCTCGAGCGGTTGCTGCGCGACGAGACGGGGCTGGACGCGCGCATCGCCGAGGATCCCGCTACCTGCGCCGTGCGCGGCGCGGGCGAGGCGAGAGGGCGGCTCGCGGTGCGCGCGCTCGGCTGACGGCCGCACGCG
>NZ_KV786852.1:0-5947 GCF_001806955.1 Burkholderia sp. HMSC10F09 | reverse complement strand
GGAGCCGCTGCGCGTCGCGCAGCGCTGCTATGCGGGCGATGCGCCTGCGCCGCTCGCGCCGCGCACGGCCGCGCGGATCTTCACGGGCGCGCCGATTCCGGCCGGCGCCGACACGGTCGTGATGCAGGAGCACGCGCACGAGCGCGACGGCCGCGTGACGTTCGACGCCCCGCCGCGCGCCGGCACGCATATCCGGCGGCGCGCCGAGGAACTGCGCGCGGGCGATCTGCTGATTCCGGCCGGCGTCCGGCTCGGCGCGATGCACGTCGGCGTCGCGGCCGCGCAAGGCGTGTCGACGCTCGGCGTGCGGCCGCCGCTGCGGGTCGGCATTCTGACGACGGGCGACGAACTCGTCGCGTGCGGCGCGCCGCCTGCGCCGCAACAGATCTACAACAGCAATGCGCCGATGCTCGCTGCGCTGGTCGCGGGCACCGGCGCGGCGGTCGTCGCGAACCTGCATGCGCAGGACACCGCGGACGCCGTCGAGCGCGCGTTGCGCGACCTGCATGCACGCTGCGAGCTCGTCGTGTGCGTCGGCGGTGCATCGGTCGGCGACAAGGATATGCTGCGCGGCACGCTGAACGCGCTCGGCGCGTCGTTCGTCGTGTCGGGCGTGCGGATGAAGCCCGGCAAGCCGGTCGCGCTCGCGCGACTCGATGCGCGGCCGGTCGTGCTGCTGCCCGGCAATCCGGGCGCCGCGACGACCGCGTTCGCGCTGTTCGTCGCGCCGCTGATCCGTCGGCTGCAGGGGCGTGCCGAGCGGCTGCCGGTCGTGCCGTCGCTGCCGCTCGACATCGACGTCGAACCCGATCCGCAACGCGAGCGCTTCATCCGCGTGCGCTGCGACGTCGCGCCGAACGGGCTGCCGCTGCTCGATGCGCTGCGGCAGCAGGGCGCGGGCACGCTGAACTCGCTCGCGCATGCGAGCGGTCTCGCGCGCGTGCCGGCCGGCGAACGGATCGCGCGCGGCGACGCCGTACCGTATTACGACTTCGCGCGCTGGCTCGCATGACCAGGCTGCGCGCAGCGTCCGCCGACGCGAACTGTATCCCTGCATTTCGCGTGCGATTGTGCCTCTGCCGGCCCACGCGCGCGCACTATCCTCACGAGGAGGCTCGCCGCGGCCCGTGCATCCGCACGCGACCGCACCGCGACGCCGCCCCGCTTACCCGATGCAGGCCGACGAACCGATCGTGAACGCCATCGCTTCCGCCGCGCCGGCCGGCGCCGCCGTGTCCGGCGACGCAGCGTCCGACGCCCTCCTCCGCACGGTCGACACGCTCGACCGCCCGTTGCGCGATCTGCGGCTGTCCGTCATCGATCGATGCAACTTCCGTTGCGGCTACTGCATGCCGCGCGAGATCTTCGGCTCGGACTATGCGTTCATGCCGCCGGCCGACCGGCTGTCGTTCGCGCAGCTCGAACGGATTGCGCGCGCGTTCGTGTCGCTCGGCGTCGAAAAGATTCGGATCACCGGCGGCGAGCCGCTGCTGCGCCGCCACCTCGAAACGCTGATCGAACGGCTCGCCGCATTGACGACCGTCGACGGCCGTCCGGTCGAGCTCGCGCTGACGACGAACGGTGCGCTGCTCGCCGCGAAAGCGCGCACGCTGCGCGACGCCGGGCTCGCGCGCGTGACCGTCAGCCTCGACGCGCGCGACGACGCGGTGTTTCGCCGGATGAGCGATGCCGACGTACCCGTGTCTCGCGTGCTGGCCGGCATCGAAGCCGCGCAGGCCGCGGGCCTCGCGCCCGTGAAGGTCAATGCGGTGATCGAGCGCGGCGCGAACGACGATCAGATCCTGCCGCTCGTGCGCCACTTCCGTCATACGGGCGTGAGCGTGCGCTTCATCGAATACATGGACGTCGGCGGCGCCTATGGGTGGTCGCACGACAAGGTCGTGACGGCCGCGCGGATGCGCGAGCTGATCGACGCCGAGTATCCGCTCGTCGCCGTCGGCGGGCCCGCGCACGACGCGACCGCGATCCGCTGCCGTCATGTCGACGGCGGCGGCGAAGTCGGCTTCATCGCGAGCGTGTCGCATCCGTTTTGCGGCACGTGTTCGCGTGCGCGCGTATCGGCCGACGGGACGCTCTACACGTGCCTGTTCGCGACGCAAGGCACCGATCTGCGGCCGTGGCTCGACGATGCGACGCCGTTCGACGGCCTCGTCGCCGCCGTTCGCGCGCGCTGGACCCAGCGCGGCGACCGCGCATCCGAGCAACGCGCCGCGCGCGCCGCGCGCGCCGCCCGCACGCCGCGCCATCCCTATCCGACCGTGCGCATGTCGCTCGTCGGCGGCTGACACGCCGCCGCGCGATGCCGGCCGATCGCCTCCTGGAGAACCGTCATGACGACCTTCACCGAACCCCACGCCGAGCCGCCCGACGATCCGCTGCGCGGCGAACATCCGCATGAAACGGCCGTGCCGCACGGCGCGCCGCTGCCGGCGATCGCCGCCGGTTTCGAAGTGCGCGTGCAGTATCAGCCGATCGATGCGGGTGTCGAGCTTGCGCCGATCGTGCGTAATCCGCACGTCGGTGCGGTCGTGAATTTTCTCGGCGTCGTGCGCAACGAAGGCGACATCGACGACGTCGTCGCGCTCGAAGTCGAACACTATCCGACGATGACCGAGCAGGCGCTCTGGAGCATCGTCGAAGAAGCGACCGCTCGCTGGCAGCTCGAGACGGTCAGGATCGTGCATCGCGTCGGACGCATTCCGCTCGGCCATCCGGTCGTGCTCGTCGTCGTCGCGGCCGCCCATCGCGCGGCCGCGTTCGACGCATGCGAATTCCTGATGGACTTCCTGAAGACGCACGCGCCGTTCTGGAAGAAGGAGATCCGTCAGGACGGCGCGTCGGGCTGGGTCGAAGCGAAGGCGCTCGACGATCAGGCGATGCGTCGCTGGGGCTGAACGACATGAAACTGACGATCAAGTACTTCGCGAGCATTCGCGAACAGCTGCAGGTCGACGAGGAAACCGTCGACATCGATGCAAGCGAACTCACGGTCGACGCGCTGCGCGGCACGCTCGCCGCGCGCGATGCACGCAGCGCCGACGCACTGCGGATGGACCGGCCCGTGCGGGCCGCCGTGAATCTCGAGATGGTGACGGGCGACTTCGTCGTCCGCGACGACAGCGAGGTCGCGTTCTTTCCGCCCGTGACGGGCGGCTGACGTCACGCCGATCGCGACGATCAGCGGCGCCGCACGCGCGCGCGCCGCGGACCTCGCGATCTCGGCCGCCGCGAGCCTGCCTGCGATCGCCGGCATGTGGCCGTGCGGCCGCTGCGCGACCGCATGTCGCCGACGCTGTTTCGCCGCACCGTGCTGCTGGTCGTGCTCGTCGCTGCCTTGCAGACCATCTGAGAATCCGGCGTGCGACCGCACACGCCGACACCGACCGCGCCGGGGACGGCAGCCGACGGCGCTGCCGCACGCGAGCGCGATTCGGCGGCGCGTGCGCATGGGTTCTGAAAGCTCGCAAGCGTACGATGCGCAGGTCGGCCGCATCGCCGGCATCGTGCCACTTCAGAGATTCGACATGGAAACCTACCTGCTGCTCGGCTGCGGCCTCGGCGTCGGCCTGCTGATCGCGATCTGGGGCGTGTGGTCGCTGCGCTGAGCGGCTCGCGCCGCGCGTCGGTCAGCGCACGCAACCGGCGGCCAGCTTGCCGACCGTAATCACGGCCTGCTCGATTTCCGGCGACCACGGGCTGCTGTAGTTCAGCCGGATGAAGTTTCGATAGTTGTCGGTGATCGAGAACATGTAGCCGGGCCCGATCGTGATCCCTTCGTCGAGCGCGAGCTGATACAGCCGCATCGCGTCGACCTGTGCGGGCAGCTCGATCCACAGCACGTAGCCGCCCGCCGGGCTCGAGATGCGCGTGCCTTCCGGAAAGAAGCGCGACACCATCGCGCGCATCAGGTTCGCCTGCTGCGCGTAGGCCTTGCGCAAGCGCCGCAGGTGATGCTCGTAGCCGTCGCGTTCGAGAAACTCCGCAATCGCGAGCTGCGGCAGCGACGGTGTCGCGAGCGTGTTCAGAAACTTCAGCTTCTCGACCTGATCGCGATAGCGGCCCGGCAGCGCCCAGCCGATCCGGTACGCGGCCGTCAGGCTCTTCGAGAACGACGAACAGTGCAGCACGATGCCGCTGCGATCGTAGGACTTCAGCGTGCTCGGATGCGAGTCGCCGAAATACAGTTCGTTGTACACGCCGTTCTCGATCAGCGGCATGTTCGCGCGCGTGGCGAACTCGACCAACTCGCGCTTGCGCTCGTCCGGCATCTGAAAACCGAGCGGGTTCTGAAAGTTAGGCATCACCATGCACGCAGCGATCGGCTGCGACTTCGCGATCGCCGCCAGCGCCGCGATGTCGATCCCGTATTCCGGATGCGTCGCGACCTCGATCGCCTTCATCCCCATTCGCTCGATCGCGTGCAGCATCGCGTAGAACGTCGGCGACTCCACCGCGATCGTGTCGCCCGGTTTGGCGACCGCCTGCAGACAGAGGTTGATCGCCTCCGTCGCGCCCACCGTCACGATGATCTCGTTCGGATCGACCGACATGCCGTTTTCGAGGTAGCGCCGCGCGATCTGCCGGATCAGCCGCGGATGGCCGGGCGGCAGCCCGTCGGTCACGCCCCACAGCGACTTGTCGCGCCCGGCCGCATACGCGTAGCGGTTCAGCTTCTCGAACGGAAACAGGCTCGGGTCCGGATACGGCGAGCCGAGCGGCACCGCGTCGTCCGTGCCGATCGCGCGCAGCGTCGACAGCACGAGCCGGCTCACGTCGACCGACGACGAGATCGCGATCGGCTTCGACGCACGCAGTTCGCGCACCGGCGCATGCGCGTCGTCGCGGCGCAGGTTCACGAAGTAGCCCGACTGCGGCCGACTTTCGAGCAAGCCGCGGCTTTCGAGCAGCAGGTACGCATGCAGCACGGTCGTGATGCTGATCCGATGCTGCTGGCTTGCCTGACGGACCGACGGTATGCGGTCGCCGTGCCGGTACACGCCCTGGCGGATCAAGCGCTCGATGTCGTCCGCGAGCTTTTCGTAGAGCTTCATCGCGCGCTCCGTGCCGCGCGCATGCCCGCCACGCCGCCGCGCGCGTCGCGGCGGTGCGCGGCGCCGCAGCGACGCGCGGCGTACCACTCCGGTTTTGCCTTTTCCATCACCCTGACCTCCGTCTATCGATGCCGGTGGATCCGGGACGGCAGGATCGGCGGCACTGTGTACTTGATGATGGAAGCTTAAAAGCAGAACAGTCGGCCGCGCGTACACACATCGGGCACACAGACAAGAGTACAGTTTCGCGCGACATGCATCGGCGCCGAACTGTACATCTTAGGATTCGGCGCGAGCAAGGCGATAAAACTGTTCGATTGCACGGTTTTTCATCCGAAGCCCTCGATGAGTGTCGAAAACTTGCCGATCGCACGGTTTTCACTTGAATTTCGGCGTCGACGTGCAATACTGCTCGTTCGTACAGTTTTTTGTCCGCCACGGCTGCGCGTGTCGCGGCCGTCACCGGAGTGCTCCATGCGTTACACGATCGAACAGGCGTCCGACATCGGCGGCGTGATCCGCGCCGCACGCAAGGCGCAGCAGTTGCGTCAGGACGACGCGGCCGGCAGCGTCGGCGTCAGCGAGTCGTTCATGGTGAAGGCCGAGCGCGGCGCGGACACCGTCCAGTGGGGCAAGGTCTTCCAGATCCTGCAAGGGCTCGGCGTGCAGGTCGTGGTCGACCTGCCGGACGTCAGCGGTGAGCTGCTCGAACGCCAGTCCGCGCGCGCCGCGCAGCGCGCCGAGATCCGCGCGCGGCGCGCGGCCGAGCGTCTGCTGCTGCGCGCCGATGCGGACGCGCCGAAGTACGACCGGCGTGCGGGCGAACGCACGACGGATGCGCGCGTGCTCGCGGCCGCGCGGCTCGTGCTCGCGGC
>NZ_KV786851.1:0-1823 GCF_001806955.1 Burkholderia sp. HMSC10F09 | reverse complement strand
CGCCGCGACACCGCGGCGGGCGCCGCCGCCCGCGCGCCCGCGCCTGACCCGCGCGACGGAGGCCGCCGATGAACGACACGCTGATCGCGATCGCGACGATCTTCAGCCAGCTGTCGCTGCTTGCGTTCGGCGGCGGCAACACGATCCTGCCGGAGATGCAGCGGCAGGTCGTCGACGTGCATCACTGGATGAGCGCGCACGAGTTCACCGCGCTGTTCGCGCTCGCGCAGGCGGCGCCCGGCCCGAACATGATGATCGTGTCGCTCGTGGGCTGGCACGTCGCCGGCTGGCCGGGGCTGCTCGTCGCGTCGCTGGCGAAGTTCGGGCCGTCGTCGATCGTCACCGTGCTCGCGCTGCACGCGTGGGAGCGCTTTCGCGACCGGCCGTGGCGCCGCTACGTGCAGCAGGGGCTGATGCCCGTCACGGCCGGACTCGTCGCGGCGAGCGCGGTGCTGATCGCGCAGGCGTCGAACCGCACGGCGATCCAGTGGGGCATCACCGCGGTCTGCGCGGTGCTCGCGTACCGCACGCGGATTCATCCGCTGTGGCTGCTCGCGGGCGGTGCGCTGATCGGACTGACCGGCTTCGGCCAGTAACCGCGCGCCGCGGTTACGGCGACGCGGGCGCGTCGCCGTTCACCGCGCCGAGCAGCCGGCCGCGCTCGCTGCCGACGTCGCTCGCCGCGGCGGGCCAATCGATCACGTAACCGGCGTCGAGCGCATCGCGCATGATCGCCGCGTAGTCGTTCTTCGCGAGCCGGCCGCCGCGCAGCGCATCGGCGACCTCGCGCTTCAGCTTCGGCGTGAAGTTCGGATACGCGGCGGCGAGCGCCGCATACTGGCGCGCATCGATCTCGCCCGATTCGCGGTTGAAGGCCCAGACGGCCACCAGCACGATCGCGACGAACGGGATCACGGTGTAGCGCAGGAAGAATTTCGCGGGTGTCATGCGGAGAATCGATGAAGCGGCGGCGCGCCGGCGTGCGGCGGCACGGCCGGTATACTCGGCGCGCCGCCCGTTGCAGCGACGCGGCAGGCCCGCGCCGCACGACGCGCGACGCGCGTCCGAAGGCGTTCATTATATGGGCCCGGCCGATGCGCCGCGCGCGTCGCGACGGCCGGCCGGGCCCGACCTCGCACCGCACGCGGTGCGCTACACGGAGGATCGATGGATCTCGACGGCGCCAGTCGCAATCTCACCGTCGCGGCACTGCTGACCTTGTCGGGCGGCTATCTCGATGCGTACACCTACGTCGGGCACGGACACGTGTTCGCGAACACGATGACCGGCAACGTCGCGCTGCTCGGCATCAACCTGTCCGCCGGCGAATGGGGCGCTGCGCTGCACCACGTGCCGCCGCTCGTCGGCTTCGTGATCGCGGTGCTGGTCGCGCACCTGCTCGGGCTCGCCGCCCAGCGCGGCTGGGTGCGGCACACCGCGTTCGCGAGCCTGATCGTCGAGATCGCGTTTCTCGGCATCGCCGCGAGCGGCATCGTCGGCGCGTCGAGCGCGTGGCTGATTCCCGGCATTTCCTTCGTCGCGACGCTGCAGACGCTGTCGTTCACGCATCTCGAGGAACTGTCGTACACGTCGGTGATGACGACCGGCAACCTGCGACGCGCGACGCAGAAGCTGTTCGTCGGGCTGATTCCGCGCTACGACGCCGGCGCGCTGCACGATTCCGCGCTGCTCGCGACGATCAGCTTCTGCTTCATGGCCGGCGCGGTGCTCGGCGGACTCGCGACGCGCATCGCGCCGGCCGTCGCGCTGTGGGGCGCGGGCGCGACCTGCGGGACGCCGGGCGTCGTGCTCGTGCGCGCGCT
>NZ_KV786850.1:3458-28428 GCF_001806955.1 Burkholderia sp. HMSC10F09 | reverse complement strand
TGATGAACGTCATGCGGATGATCGGCGCGGTGCTCGGCGTCGCCGTGCTCGGCGCGCTGTACGACGCGTTCGGCGGCGGCGCAGCCGCCCTGCGGATCGCGATGGGCGCCGGCAGCATCGTGCAGCTCGGCTGCGCGGCGCTCGCGTGGCGCACGTCCGGCCGCGGCCGCGCGCCCGCGCGCGCGTCGCGTGCGATCGGATAAGATACGGCCCGCGTTGCCCCTCATGAACCGACGGAGTGTTTCAGTGATTCAACCGACCGCAGTCTTCAAGGACAATCTCGCGCAATTGCCGGCCATCGACGGCATCGCACGCATCGATCTCGTCGCCGCGAACGGCGACGTGGTGGCCAGCATCGAGAACCAGCCGGGCAAGCAGGGCTCGCTCGCCGTGTACCACTACCTGAAGCAGACGTTCGGCACGCTCGACGCGAAAGCGGCCGAGCACGGGCTCGCGGTATTCGCCGAACATACGGCCGACGCACGCAATCGCCCGGGCGCGCATCCGAACGTCGATCGTCTGCTCGCAATCGTCGCGGGCGGCGAAGCGCTGCGCATCGACGTCGTCGCGAAGGGCTGAGCGACGCGGCGTCGCGGCACTGCGGCACTGCGGCACCGCGGCGGCCGGCACGCAGGAACGCGGTGCGTGCCGTGCGCGGCGGCGCGCCATTTTCGCCTCGTCACGCGCCGCGCACCGCTTGCCGCGCACCGCCATCCCGATCAGCGATTCGCACCGAGCGCGACCCGCAGGCGCTCCATCAGCCGCGTGTAGTGCCGCAGCACGTCGGCCTTGTCTTCGACGTTGTCCGTCGCGAAACGCTCGGACCATCCGGGCTTCCAGTCGTACGTGCCGTGCACGCTGCGATCGCCGTCCGGCCCGTGGATCAGCGAACGGATGCGCGCATCGCGGCCCGCGCCCGTATGCATCTCGAACAGCGCGTGGATGTACGCGTGATACGCGTCGTACACGTCGTCGTCGAACAGATAGCGATACAGATGGAACGTGCGGTCGAGCTCGCGCTTCGCGCGGATCACGTCGTCGGGCGAGATGTCCTTCCAGTAGCCGATCCAGGTGTAGAAGCACAGCAGCGCGTTCAGTTGCGGCGCGACCACGTCGTACAGCGCAAGCCGCTTCTCGATCAGCTTCTGGTTGGTCCACTGCACGAGCTCGAGCCGCTTCAGCCGCCGCGCGACCAGCCAGCCGAGGCCGGCCACCGACAGCGGCGTCAGCACGCCGAGCGCCAGCTTCACGATTTCCAGCGAATTCCACGGACTGTTGACGGGCTGCATGTTTCGCTCGACAGGAAAAGGCAGGGGCGTTTCGCTACCGGGCGGCGCCTGCGCGGCATCGGCGCGGCGGCGTCGCGTTGCATCAGTGTATCGGGCGTTCGTCGCACTTGCCGTGAACGCGCCGCGCGCCGCTACGTCGGCAGCGCCGAGGTCAGCTTGATCTTCTGCATCGGAATGTCGGTCTTCACGCTGAGCACGCCCGGAATGCGCGTCAGATACTCCATCTGAAAGCGACGGTAGTCGTCGATGTCGGCCGCGACGACGCGCAGCAGGAAGTCGCAGTCGCCCGCCATCAGATGACATTCGACGACTTCCGGCATCTGCTGGACCGCCTCCGCGAAGCGGTTCACCGTCTCAGCATCCTGCCCCTTCAGCCACACGCGCGTGAAGATCGTCAGCCCCTTGCCGACCTTCGCCGGGTTCAGCACGGCCACGTATTTCTCGATCACGCCCGCTTCCTCGAGCAGCCGCACGCGCCGCAGGCACGGCGACGGCGACAGCCCGACCTCCTGCGCGAGTTCCACGTTCTGCATGCGGCCGTCGCGCTGCAGCGCGGTCAGGATCCGCCGGTCGATTGCGTCAAGCTTCATTGGCACCCGATTCCAAAAAATTTGCGTATTGCAGGTTCGATGCCAAATTCTGCGAAAAACATGGCGACAACGCAACCCGATTCGAGTCAAAAAAGCAGACAATCCCTCCCCCGAAGGAGGAGTAATGAGCAGTAGCGTTTCAACGTCGTCCGGGCTGCGCGAGCGGCCCGCCTATGTCGCCGAGATGGGCCGCGGCTTGCGCGCGGCGCTGCCCGTCATGCTGGGTTTCGTGCCGTTCGCGCTCGTGCTGGGCGCGCAGGCCGCGCAAAAAGGGCTGAGCCTGTTCGAGGTGCCGATGATGACGGGCCTGAACTTCGGCGGCGGCTCCGAATTCGCGGCGATCCATCTGTGGACGTCGCCGCCGCACATCGCGCTGATCGTCGCGATGTCGTTTCTCGTCAATTCGCGTCACATCCTGATGGGCGCCGCGTTCGCGCCGTATATCCGGCGCCTGCCGCGCCGCCGCGCGTTCGCCGCGCTGTTCTTCATGTGCGACGAGAGCTGGGCGATGTCGCTCGCCGATACGCGCTCGCGCGCCGACACGCACATCAGCGTCCCGTATTACGCGGGGATCTGCGCCGGGCTCTACCTGACATGGATCTCGATGACGACGCTCGGCGCGGCCGTCGGACCGACGATCGGCAACGTCGAACAGTACGGCTTCGACATGGCGTTCACGGCCGTGTTTCTCGTGCTGCTGCGCGGGATGTGGAAGGGTCTGCGCGCGAGCCGCCCGTGGTTCGTGAGCCTCGTCGTCGCGGCGGCCACGCATCTGGCCGTGCCGGGTGCCTGGTACGTCGCGGCGGGCGCCTGCGCGGGGCTGATCGCCGCGCTGTGGTGGGAGCCGCGCGATGCCTGATTTCAGCACCGTCGCGACGATCGTGCTGATGGCGTCGACGACTTACCTGTCGCGCATCCTCGGCTACGTGATGCTGCGCAACCGCCCGCTGAGCCCGCGAATGGCCGCCGTCATGGAGAACGTGCCGGGCTGCGTGCTGATCTCGGTGATTGCGCCCGCCTTCGTGTCGACGCGTCCGGCCGATCTGCTCGCGCTCGCCATCACGATCGTCGCGGCCACGCGCCTGTCGATCCTGCCGACCGTCGCGATCGGCGTCGTGTCGGCCGGCGTGCTGCGGCACCTGCTCGGCTAGCGAACGCAGGCCCGCCGCGGCCGGTCATCGGTGCAGCGGTCCACCGGTCCACCGGTCCATTCGACGACGGGCGCGCAAGCGCCCGTTTTCACATCGGCGAGATCGCGCCGAATGCGCGCCGAGACGCGCGCGCCCCGGCGCGCAACGAGGCGCTGCGTGTTGCCGCACGCCGGACCTGCGCGCGCTGCGTCATACTCTTCGGCAATCCGTCGCTTCGCCGCACGCGCGGCGCGCGGCCCCGGCCGGCCGCCCGCGCACGCGGCGACGATATCCGCAGCCCCATCTCCACGAGGAACGTTCCGATGCAAGAAACCCGCCCGCTGTTCGATCGCGTCCTGCTCACCAACGACGACGGATTCGACGCCCCCGGTCTCGCCGTGCTCGAACGCGTCGCCGCGCAGCTCGCGCGCGAAGTGTGGATCGTCGCGCCGGCCGAGGACCAGAGCGGCACGTCGCACTCGCTGAGCCTGCACGAGCCGCTGCGCGTGCATCGCAAGGACGACCGCCGCTTCGCGGTGCGCGGCACGCCCGGCGACTGCGTCGCGATCGCCGTCAGCCATCTGATGAAGGACGCGCGGCCCGACGCGGTGCTGTCGGGCGTCAATCGCGGCGCGAATCTCGGCACCGAGACCGTGTTCTCGGGCACGGTCGGCGCCGCGATGACGAGCATGCTGCTCGGCGTGCCGGCCATCGCGCTGAGCCAGGCCTTCACCGATCGGCACGCGGTGCCGTGGGACACCGCGCTTGCGCATGCGCCCGACGTCATCCGCCGGCTCGTCGCGGCCGGCTGGGACAGCGACGTGTGCCTGAACGTGAACTTCCCCGCGCGACCCGCGCAGGACGTGCGCGGCCTGAAGGCGACGAATCAGGGCGCCGGCACGCTGCAGGGCGTCGAAATCGTGTCGGGGCGCGATCCGCGCGACATCGAGTATCACTGGCTGAAGCTCGCGCGCGCGCCGCGCGACGACGACGCCGATTCGGAAACGGTCGCCCTCGGAGAAGGCTTCATTTCCGTCACGCCGCTGAAGTTCGAACGCACGCATGACCACGCGCTCGCGCGGCTGCGGTCGAGCATCGGCTGAGTCGCCGGCCGGGCGAGGGTGAGGGCGAGGGCTCACCGACCGTAGCGAGACGCAGCCGGCGATCCTGGCCGCAGCAGACAGCGCGACGCCCCCGATCAGCGGACCGGCAGCCAGCGGCGCCCCGCTACGTCAGATTCAATCCGCCGTCGAGCATGACGATCTCGCCCGTCACGTAATCGGACGCGACGAGCATCGCGACCGTCTGCGCGACGTCGTCCGGCGTCGCCGCGCGGCGCATCGGTGCACGCTCGCGCCAGAGCTGCTGCGCGTCGGTCCAGTCGGCCGTCAGCGGCGTATCGACGAGCCCGGGCGCAACCGCATTGACGCGGATCGCCGGCGCCAGTGTGCGCGCGAGCAGGCGCGTCGTGTGGTTGAGCGCCGCCTTCGCGGCCGCATACGGAATCGACGCGCCCTTCGGCCGCACACCGGCGTGCGAACTGACGTTCACGACGCAGCCGGCACGGCCGTGCGACGCCGCTTCGAGCAGCGCGGGCTGCGCTTCGGCGACGAGCCGAAACGGCGCGATCGCGTTGATCTCGTACAGCTCGCGCCATACCTCAGGCGTCGCGGCTGCCAGATCGTCGTGCGCGATCGTGCGGCTGATGCCCGCGTTATTGACGAGCACGTCGAGGCGGCCGTGCACCGCGAGCGCATCGCGGATCAGCCTCACGCGTTCGGCATCGTCGGCGAGATCGGCCTGCACGTATGCCGCGCCGAGTTCGCTCGCCATCGCGCGCCCCGTCTCGACCGACCGCCGCGAATGCAGGATCACCGCGTAACCGTCCGCGGCGAGGCGCCGTGCAATCGCCGCGCCGATCCCCGACGTCGATCCGGTGACGAGCGCAACCGGCCGATGCACGCGCGACGCGCGCGGCTCGATGGCGGTTTCGACTTCGGCGTCGACTTCGGCTTCGAGTTCGGTGTCGAGAATCGGGGCGTGCGTCGGCGGGTGGGGCGTGTCCATGGCGGAACCCTGCGGATGGCGATTCCGCATCATAAGCGCGACGCGCACCGCCGCGCGAATCCTGCGCGCGATCGCGGCAGCGCGCGCATCGCACATCGTGCGGCCGCCGCCATCGCGCGAGCGCGTTACGGCTGCGTCGGCAAGTCGACGAAGTCTTCGAGCGGCCCGGCGACATACAGCCGCTTGCCGACCCGCGGGTATTCGCATACGTCGTGCTCGAGCCGCTGCCCGACGACGATCAGTTCGAGCGGCGTATCGCCGGTGTTCTGCAGCGTATGCGCTTCGCCGCCGCGCGCGAAGCCGAGAAAATCGCCCGGTCCGACCGCTTCGCGGCGCTCGCCGATCGTCACGGTGCCGTTGCCGGACAGCACGTAGACGCACTCTTCCTCGTACAGATGCCGGTGATATTCGGCGGACTCGTGGCCCGGCATCAACGTGATCAGATGAAAGCCGAGCTGCGTGATGCCGGTCAGATCGCCGAGCGGCTTGCGCAGCCGTACGGCATTGGGATTGAGCGGATGAACCGCGCGTGTCGGTTCCATCTTCGCGATGTCGGCAGCCTTCAGCAGCTCCCGCGGGGGTGTCGTCGACATGGGGATCTCGCAAGCGTCGGGAATGCAGCGGTTGAACGAACCGGCCGGCATGGCGCCGGCCGGCCGACGATTGTCCGCCATTTTTTCGTGCGCGTCGCGACCTCCCGTTCGCCACCGCCGCCGCCGGCATGCGGCCGCGTGCTAGCGCGCGCAGTCGACGAGCAGGTTCGCGAGCACCGACGCGCCTTGCGCGAGATGGACGGGATCTGCGTCCTCGGCCTCGTTGTGGCTGAGGCCGGCCTTGCACGGGACGAACACCATCGCGCTCGGTGCGACGTACGACAGGTTCACCGCATCGTGCCCGGCGCCGCTGAACATCTCGAGATACGGATAGCCGGCCGCGATCGTTGCCTGCCGCACACGTTCGATGCATGCCGCGTCGAACGCGATCGGGTCGTACTCGGCGATGCGCTGCACGTCCACGTGCGTGCCGCGCAGCGCGGTGCGCTCCGTGCAGATCGCGCCGATATCGGCGACGAGCCGCTGCAGCGCCGAGCGCGACGGATGACGCACGTCGACGCTGAAGCGCACCTGCCCCGGTATCGTGCTCGGCGAGTTCGGCTGGCACGCGAGATGGCCGACCGTCACGCGCGCATCGGCGTCGAAGCCGTGCCCGTGCTCGACGATCGCGGCGATCATCGCGGCCGCGACGCCCATCGCGTCCTTGCGCACGCTCATCGGCGTCGTGCCGGCATGCGACTCGAAGCCGGTCACCGTGACGTCGAGTTCGACGATGCCCTGCACGCCGGTCACGACGCCGATCGGCACGCCCGCGTTCTCGAGCACGGGCCCCTGCTCGATATGCGCTTCGAAGTACGCCTTCGGCATCTGCCGCTCGCGCGCAGGGCCCGCGAAGCCCGTGCGTTCGAGTTCGTCGCCGAGCCGCACGCCGCTGTGCATGCAGGGCCGCGCGAGCGCGTCGTCGAGGTCCAGCTTGCCCGCATAGACGGCCGAACCCATCATGCCGGGCGTGAAGCGCGAACCCTCTTCGTTCGTCCATGCGACGACGTCGATCGGATGCCGCGTCGCGATGCCGTGCTCGTTCAGCGTGCGGATCGCCTCGAGGCCCGCGAGCACGCCATAGACGCCGTCGAAGCGGCCGCCGAGCGGCTGCGTGTCGAGATGACTGCCGCACATCACGGCCGGCGCATCCGGCTCCGTGCCGGGCCGCCGCGCGAACAGGTTGCCGATCGGATCGATGCGGATCTCGCAGCCGGCCGCCTCGCACCATGCGATGAAGCGGCGCCGGCCGCGCACCTCGTCGTCGCTCAGCGCGAGCCGGCAGCTGCCGCCGCGCGCGGTCGCGCCGATCGTCGCCATCTCCATCAGCGAATCCCACAGTCGTTGCCGGTTGACGCGCATCATCGCCGTCGCTCCTGAAAAGCCCCGAGCATATACACTCGGTCCGATAAGGAAAATCCAAGATTTTCTTGCAGACGATAACTTCTTCTTGTCACTCCGATGAAGCTCAAGCAGCTCAGTGCATTCCTCGCCGTCGCCGAGCACCGCACGATCCGCGGCGCCGCCCGCGCGCTCGGCGTCACGCAGCCGGCCGTCAGCGGCATCGTGCGCGAGCTCGAAGGCGAGCTCGGCGTGCCGCTCGTGATGCGCAGCGTCAAGGGCGTCGCCTTGACCGATTACGGCAGCGCGTTCGCGATCCGCGCGCGGCGCATCGTCGAGGAGATCCAGCGCACGCGCGACGAAATCGAGCAGTTGCGGCTCGGCACGACCGGCTCGGTGTCGATCGCGGTCAGCCCGACCGTCGCGCTGACGATCCTGCCGCACGCCTTCGATGCGTTCACGCGCGCGCTGCCCGGCGCGGCGGTCAATATCGACGACGCGCTGACGGCGACCGACTTCGCGCGACTGCGCGACGGCTCGCTCGATTTCATCGTCACGCATCAGCTGTCGGACGCGCTGCCGGACGCCGACGAATTCGCGAGCATTCCGCTGTTCCGCACTGCGTTCGTCGTGGTCGCCCGCAGCCGGCATCGGCTGGCCCGCGCGCGTTCGCTGCGCGAGCTCGGCGACGCGCGCTGGTGCGTGCCGCGCTATGGGGACGGCGGCGACGATCTGATCCGGTCGATCTTCGTTCCGCGCGGGATCGAGATGCCGAAGCGGATCGTGCAGTGCCCGTCGTTCGCGGCGACGCTCGGGCTCGTGTCGCGGACGGACGCACTCGGCGTCTTCGCGCGGCCGCTCGCGGACGTCGAGCGCGGCTCGCGCCGGCTCGTCGTGCTCGATCTCGTCGAGCCGCTGCCGGCGCTGACCGTCGCGATCGTGATGCGGCGGCACGCGCTGCTGACGCCGGCCGCGCTGCGGTTGATCGACTGTTTGAAGGCGGCGGCGGATGTGTTCAGGGGTGGCGCAGACGGAGACAGCGACGGCGCGTGATACACGTCGGCGCACGGACACGGGGGCAGACGCGTCGCGCAGCATGGCGTGCAACGCACGGGCCGGACAGTCGGTCTGCAGATCGGCTTCGGCCGGCGACGGCGGCGCAATCGATGGGCCCGCACCCACGCACCGTTGGCCGGGCCGAAATCCTGCGCGCGGATCGCCTTCGCGGTGTTGCGGGACTCGCTCTAACGGGCGATGACGCGCGCAAGATTCAGCAAGGCAAGCGCGATAACCCAGCGCCCGTCACGCTCGCTCGGCGACGCTGCGGCGACCTGATCGTCAGGCTGCGCGACGGCCTCTTTATCAACCCAAGTGCGCCCTGACGCCCGACGGAACGCGTAGCGCTGTTCCCGCTCACGCGTACGTTCATTGTTGATGAAAGCGCGACACACGACGATATCGTTTCTCGAATATATCGCGTCATTCCAATTGAAATGTGTTTATTGATTCGGATCGTTTCTGTTTTCGATTTTCTGAATGACTTCCATTCCCGGCCAAATATTTTCTTATTTATTTTTTGCCATGCTGATTTAACCGTGTTTCAAAAGGCAAACGTTTGCGCAACACGGTGAAACATCTCATTCATCGATCTCCAGGAGGAAAGCATGGCCGACTCTCAAACGTCCTCGAATCGTGGCGGCGAATTCTCGATCCCGCCGAACACCGATTTCCGCGCGATTTTCTTCGCGAATGCGGCCGAACAGCAGCACATCAAGCTGTTCATCGGCGACAGCAACGAACCGGCCGCGTATTACAAGCTCACCACGCGCGACGGCCCGCGCGAGGCCACGCTGAATTCGGGCAACGGCAAGCTGCGCTTCGAGGTGACGGTCAACGGAAAGGCATCGGCCACCGACGCGCGGCTCGCGCCGATCACCGGCAAGAAATCGGACGGCTCGCCGTACACGGTCAACTTCGGGATCGTCGTGTCGGAGGACGGCCACGACAGCGACTACAACGACGGCATCGTCGTGCTGCAGTGGCCGATCGGCTGACGAGCCGGCCGCCGGCATCGCCGTCGCGACCGGGCCGAGCGCAGCGAAGCCTGATTCCACGCAGCTTCTCCTGCATCCTGCGCACGTGCGCGCACGCGGCGCAGCAATCGTGCATGTGACATCCGCATGCACACCGACATTCCATCGAGACCATCAAGACGAGAACGACATGCAACAACCGTTTACCCATGACGATCTTTACGCGCTACTGCAACTCGCCGGCAACGATGCCAAGGCCGTGCAAGCGAACGGCGACCAGGCGGTGCTCGACCGGATGCGCCAGTTCATGACCGCGCAACTCGTCGAGAAGCTGCCGCAGTACGACGTGTTCGTCGACATCGCGACCGTTCCGTACAGCTTCGACGTCGGCAGCTGGCAGAACAAGGTGAAGACCGACGCGGCCGGACAGGTGGTCGCATGCACAGTCACGTGGGCCGGCGCGCCCGGCGTGCTGCCGGGCGCAGCGGCGAAGTTCGGCGTCGGCGCGGTGGTCAACTATTTCTCGAAAGCGACGCCGCAGCCGCAACCCGCGCAGCCGGATACCGCGACCGGCGGCGGCGGCGAACGCGACGGCGTGTTCAATCTGCCGCCGAACATCGCATTCGGCGTGACCGCGCTGGTCAACTCGTCCGCACAGCAGACGATCGAGGTCTTCGTCGACGACGACCCGAAGCCAGCCGCGACATTCCAGGGCGCCGGCACGCATAACACGAACCTGAACACGCAGATCGTGAACTCGGGCAACGGCAAGGTGCGCGTGGTGGTCACGGTGAACGGCAAGCCGTCGAAGATCGGCTCGCGCCAGGTCGACATCTTCAAGAAGGCGTACTTCGGACTGGTCGCTTCGGAAGACGGCACGGACGGCGACTACAACGACGGGATCGCGATCCTGAACTGGCCACTCGGTTGAACGGGCAGTCGCCGCGGCGGACACGCGCCCGCCGGCAGGCTCCGGTCCCGTCCGAGAGGCGTGCGGCGATCTCCTCAAAAGCGCGATCGCCGCGCGCCGGCTCAGACGCGGACGGGCGACGATGGCCGGCGGCGCGGCAATTTTTCCCCGCATCGGCGCGGACGCATGCGCTGCTGCGCGCATCGCTTGCCGGCGTCTGCCGACGCTGCCTCATGCGAGCGTCGAGCGCCCGCCCGTGAGCGACGGGCCCGGCATCACCACGTCCATCGCACGCCCGCATGCCTGATGATCGTGCGCCGGTGCTCGCCGCCGAGGTTCGTCAGGTAGCTGACCGCCGCATACATACTGCCGCGCTTCGTCCACTGCGCGACAAGCCCGGCACCGATCTGCACGTCGGTCTGCCCGGCCTGCGAGCCGATCGCCGTCGAGCCGCGGAACGTCGTCCTATCGTCACCGCCGAACGCGCGCAGCACATTCGCACCGCGATAAGCGAATGCCGAATCCAGCGCCGAACTTCCCCGTCTTTTCGACGAATTGAATCGAATCGCGGCGTGTTAGGTTCAGTTCCGGCTACCCAGCCTGTTCAAACAATCCCAATCACAAGACCAGAAGACCAAACGATGAAAACCCTTTTCCGTCATGCCGCGCTGGCATGGATAACGATCGGCTTCCTGTCGGGCTGCGCAAGCAGCGTGACGCGCGACGCGAGCAGCTCGGCCACGGCGCCCGTCACCGCGTCGACGGCGCACTTCGGTACGAAACCCGTGATCGTGAACGTCACGCTCGACGACACCGCGCGGGAAGAACTCAAAGACAACCTGAAGTTCGACGCGAAAAAGCTGCAGGAGAAACTCGAAACCGCCCTGGACGCGCGCAAGCTGCTCGCCAAAGCCGATTCGCCCGATGCGATGCACCTGAACGTCGAAGTCACCGGCATTCGCGTGCGGTCGAGCTTTTCCGCGGTCATGTTCGGCTTCATGGCCGGCAACGATCATGTGAACGGCACCGTGACGCTCGCCGATGCCGACAATCGTCCGGTCGACCGCTTCAAGGTGTCGGCATCGTATGCGCTCGGCGGCATCGCCGGCATCGACAGCATGCGCATGGACTGGCTGTACGAGAAATTCACCGAGCAGACGCTCGCCACGCTCGATCCGGCCACCGCTGCGCAGCAGGCCGCCGCTGCAACGGGCAAGTCGAAGCTGTAATAGCGGACGTCCGGCGGATCGCGTCATCGCGGCCCGCCGGGCGCCTCCCAGGCTGCCGGCTCGTCGCTCGACGCACTGCGCCGGGTCGTCGCTGCGCGCGATGCCCTTCTCCGAGGCAACAGCCTGAACGGCAGCAGCGGATCCGCGCGATCGTGCCGAACGACGGCACGAAGCGGAAAGCCCGCCGCCCGCGACGGTTCGCCGGTCCTCGGCCGCACACGACCGATCGTCCCCGCCCGCTCGTGAGGCACCGTTCCCCCGCTACCGCCCCCGGCATCCGCTAGAATTGCGGGCACGTGCGACACCGTCGCCACCCGATCCACCCTCTGCATCGACGCGGTCCGCGCGACCGCCGGTGCGGCCCGCGTCCGAGCCGCGCGAGTGCCGCGCTTCGCTGCCACGCCCGCCCGGGCGCCCTCAACCGAATTCAGCTGGAGAAAGACCGTGTTTACCTGCCGAAACCAGAGCTGCGGCACGCAGTGGGAGACGTCCGATGTCGTGATCAAGGACGAAGGCCAGGGCCTGCTGTTCCGCTGCCCGCTGTGCGGCGCCCGCAACTATGTCGAGCGCTTCGAAGACGACGAAGGCAATGTCGTCTACGAGCAAATGGAAGGCCGCCCCTACCTCGGAGACCTGTCTTGACCCAACCGACCGCCACGCCGTTCAGCGCGCTGCCGCTGACGCCCGCCATGCTGGCCAATCTCGAGCAGCTCGGCTATGTCGACATGACGCCGATCCAGGCCGCGAGCCTGCCGATCGCGCTGGCCGGCCACGACCTGATCGCGCAGGCGAAAACCGGCAGCGGCAAGACCGCCGCATTCTCGCTCGCGCTGCTGTCGCGCCTCGATGCCCGCCGTTTCGACGTGCAGGCGATGATCCTGTGCCCGACGCGCGAACTCGCGGACCAGGTCGCGCAGGAGGTGCGCCGCCTCGCGCGCGCCGAGGAAAACGTGAAAGTGCTGACGCTCTGCGGCGGCACGCCGATGCGTCCGCAGGCGCAAAGCCTCGAGCACGGCGCGCATATCGTGGTCGGCACGCCGGGCCGCATCATGGATCACCTCGATCGCGGCAATCTGCACCTCGATGCGCTGAACACGCTCGTGCTCGACGAAGCGGACCGCATGCTCGACATGGGCTTCTTCGACGACATCGCCAAGGTCGCGCGCCAATGTCCGCCGACGCGGCAGACGCTGCTGTTCTCGGCAACCTACCCGGAAGGCATCGCGAAACTGAGCCAGCAGTTCCTGCGCAATCCGAAGGAAGTGAAGCTCGAAGAGCGCCACGACGACAGCAAGATCCGTCAGCGCTTTTACGAAGTGACCGAAACCGAGCGGCTGCATGCGGTCGGCATGTTGCTGAACCATTACCGGCCGGTCAGCACGATCGCGTTCTGCAATACCAAGCAGCAATGCCGCGACCTGATCGACGTGCTGCACGCACAGGGCTTCCACGCGCTTGCGCTGCACGGCGAGCTCGAACAGCGCGAACGCGACCAGGTGCTGATCCAGTTCGCGAACCGCAGCTGCTCGGTGCTCGTCGCGACCGACGTCGCCGCGCGCGGGCTCGACATCGCGCAGCTCGAAGCGGTGATCAACGTCGACGTGACGCCCGACCCCGAGGTGCACGTGCACCGGATCGGCCGCACGGGCCGCGCCGATCAGGCAGGCTGGGCGCTGAGCCTCGCGAGCATGGACGAGATGGGCCGCGTCGGCGCGATCGAGCAGGCGCAGAAGCGCGACGTCGAATGGCGGCCGCTGTCCGAGCTGACGCCCGCCAGCGACGCGCCGCTGCTGCCGCCGATGGAGACGCTGCAGATTCTCGGCGGACGCAAGGACAAGATCCGTCCCGGCGACGTGCTCGGCGCGCTGACCGGCGATGCGGGATTCGACGGCAAGCAGATCGGCAAGATCAACGTGACCGAGTTCTCGACCTACGTCGCAGTCGAGCGCGGTATCGCCCATGACGCGCTGCGCAAGCTCAATGCGGGGAAGATCAAGGGCAAGCGCGTGAAAGTCAGACTGATGGACGAGTAAGCGCCGCGCCGCCGGCGCGGCCGGCGCTCAGGCGAGCGCCGGATAGCCGTGCACGGCCGCGTCCTGCGCGAAGCGCTGGATCACGTCGTAATCGCCCGGCGACAACCGTTCGAAACCGCGCAGCCGCAATGCACGCGCCCGCACGGCATCGGCCTTCACCGCACTCGCGAGCGCGTCGCGCAACGCGTCGGCCTGCGCTTCGCCGAGCGCGCGCGACGCGATGAACGGCAACCCCGGCGCGGATGCCGTCATGTCGATCACGCGCACGTCGTTCAACAGCGCGGGCAGCGCATCGCGCACATAGGCGAACGTCACGCAGTCGATCGCCGCGCAATCGGCTTCGCCGGCGCCGAGCGCACGCAGCACGTTCAAATGCGAACCGAACGACGTGACCGAACCGAAGAACCGGCCGTCGTGCGCATGCGGTGCCACCGCGTGTCGGAACGCGTTCATCCCACTGTGCGAATCCGCTCCGTTGCACGCCGCACGCAGGCCGCGACACGCGGCGAGCGTCGTCACGCCGCCGGCATGTACGCGCGCCGACACGACGAGCACGCTGCGATACTCGGCGCCGCTGCAGCCGTCGGCGTCGAAAGCGGGCGTCGCGATCAGTTGCACCGCGTCGCGCAGCCCGAGCATCCGATAGGGAAACCCGCAAGTCTGCGACAGCAGCAGATCGCCGCGCCGCCATAGCGCGAGCAGATCGCCGAACGGTTCGTGCAGCACGCGGACGTCGGCCGGGCCACCGGCCTTCGCGAAGGCGTCGAGCGCATCGCGCAGCAATGCAAGCCACAGCGCAGCGTGGTGTGGCGTCACGTTATACATCGGCAGTGCGGCGGTCCATTGGCTCATGCGGGCATTCTACGCACACCGATACGTCGCGAGACTACGTGCGATCCCGAATTTCGATGCACGGGGTGCATTTGCAGGTGCATCCCGCGCGCGGAGCGCGGCCGCGGTGCGAAGCTTTGCGCGCCTGCCACGATAAGCAAATGCAAATCGATTGGTTGGCCACGCAACGTTCGCTGCGTTACGTTCGGAACCTTGCGGACGCGCGCTCGCGCACCACGGCGGTGCACGACGACGTTGTCCCGTTCCGTCCTTCCGATGATTTCGTTCGGCCGCCCGGGCCGCGCCATCGCGCGCAGCCGGCTTCGCGGCCGCTGCGCTTCAGCACCATGGCCGAATATTTCGACGTCGACCACGCGCGCGCGATTGCCGCGCTCCGCACACGTTTCACTGCCCGCACGGAATGGCCGACCTGGCTGCTGATCGTGGCCGTCTACGGCGGCTGGCTCGCGGTGCTGCTCGCCGTGCGCGCGCACGCGCTGTCGCTCGCGGCCGCGACGCCGCCGCTGATCCTGCTCGGCGCATGGCATCTGTCGCTGCAGCACGAACTGCTGCACGGCCATCCGACGCGTTCGATCCATGTGAACAAACTGCTCGGCTATCCGCCGCTCACGGTCTGGTATCCGTATACGGTCTATCGCGAGACGCATCTGCGTCATCATCGCGACGACGATCTCACCGTGCCGGGCATCGACCCCGAAACGAACTACGTGTCGCGCGCGTGCTGGGCGCGGTTGCCGCGCTGGCGCCGCGTGCTGTCGAGCGCACGCAATACGTTCGTCGGCAGGCTGCTGGTCGGGCCGCCGACGAGCGTCGCGGCGATGCTGGGCGACGCGTGCGCCGCGTTTCGGCGCGGCGAATGGCGCGATCTGCCGATGTGGGCGACCCACGTCGCATGCGTCGCGGCACTTCTCGTCTGGCTCGACCGCACGATCGGCGTGCCGTGGTGGTACTACCTGGTTGCGGTCACGTGGCCCGCGCAGTCGCTCGCGATGATCCGCTCGCTCTACGAGCATCGCGCCGCGCGCAATCCGAAGGCGCGCATCGCGATCAACGAGGCCGGTTTCGCGATGCGGCTGCTGTACCTGAACAACAACTACCATCTCGTCCATCACGATCTGCCGGCGCTGCCGTGGTACGACCTGCCGCGCGCCTACCGGATGCGGCGCGACGCGTACCGGCAAAAGTGTGACGGATTCGTGATCCGCCGCGGCTATGCCGAACTGTTGCTGCGCCACGCGTGGCGGCCGACCGATGCGCCGGTCCATCCGTTCGATCAGGGCACGGCGTCGCTGTCGACGGGCAGCGGCGCCCGAATCGCGGCCGTCGACGGGTATCTGCAGATCAGCACGTAAGCGCAGTCGGGAATTGTCAATTTCGGCGGCAGCGCCCAGAATGACGGCACCTCGTCGCACCCGCCACGATCGGTCCGATCGCCTTCCACGCGCCGAGCCGCCATTCCCCGACGACAATGCAACCGAATACCCCGACCAGCGCGCCGCGCGCGATCGGCCAGGACTGGTCCGTTTCCGCCGTGACCGCCGGCTTTCTCGCGGTACTGATCTCGTACGCGGGCCCGCTCGCGATCTTCTTCCAGGCGGCGCAGGCCGCACACGCGTCCGACGCGATGGTCACGTCGTGGGTATGGGCGATCTCGATCGGCGCAGGTGTGTCGGGGCTGTTCGCGAGCTGGAAGCTGAAAGTACCGGTCGTCACCGCGTGGTCGGCGCCCGGCACGGCGCTGCTCGTCGGGCTGTTTCCGCAGCTGACGCTGAATCAGGCGGTCGGCGCGTACATCACGGCCGCGCTGATCATCCTGCTGATCGGCATCAGCGGCTACTTCGACCGGCTCGTGCGCCACATCCCGCGCGGCATCGCGTGCGGCATGATGGCCGGCATCCTGTTGCCGTTCGGCATGCACGCGTTCGCGGCGGCCTCCGCGCAGCCGGTGCTCGCGTTCGGGATGATCGCCGCGTACGTGATCTTCAAGCGGCTGCTGCCGCGCTACAGCATCGTGCTCGTGCTGCTGACGGGCGCCGCGCTCGCGATGCTGCTCGGGATGACGCATCTCGCGCTCGTATCGCCGAGCATCGCGCGGCCCGTGTTCATCGCGCCCGAATGGACGCTCGGCACGACGCTGAGCCTCGCGCTGCCGCTCGTCGTCGTCAGCCTGACGGGCCAGTTCCTGCCGGGGATGACGATCCTGCGCGTGTCCGGCTATCGGACGCCCGCTCGCCCGATCATCACCGCGACGAGCATCATGTCGCTCGTCGTCGCGTGCTTCGGCGGCATCACGATCGTCGTCGCGGCGATCACGGCCGCACTGTGCACCGGCAAGGACGCGCACGAGGATCCGGACCGCCGCTACGTCGCCGGCATCGCGAACGGCGTGATCTATCTGATCGCCGGGATTTTCGCGGGCTCGATCGTCGCGGTGTTCTTCGCGCTGCCGAAGGCGTTCGTCGCGATTCTCGCCGGGCTTGCGCTGATCGGCGCGATCGGCGCGAACGTGCACGGCATCTTCGAGGACGAAAGCCATCGCGAGGCATCGCTGATCACATTTCTCGCGACGGCGTCAGGGATGACGTGGCTCGGGCTCGGCTCCGCGTTCTGGGGGATCGTGATCGGCTCGCTGTCGTATGCGGTGCTGAACCGCATGCGCCGATAGGCCCGCGCCGCCGCATCGATACGGGCGGCACGGGTTGCCTTACGTGCGCGCTGCCTGCGCTCGCGCATGCATATGCAGCAGCGCCGCGAGCGCATCGGCCAGCATCGTCGTGCCGAAGCGCCGCTCCGAACCGCGTTCGACGTCGATCCGGCCCGCGTTGTGCACGTCGTATAAATCGACGATCAGTTCCGCATGACGCGCGCTGAGCCCCGCGCGCAACAGCGTCGGCGTCCAAGCGTCGCGCGGTAGCGGATGCGCGGCGATGTCGCGTGCGGCCGCCGCGCCGAGCGCCGCCGCAATGTCACGCACACTGACACGGCACGGCCCTTCGACGCTGACGATGCGCAGCGTGCTCGCCGGCGCGTCGGGTTCGGTCAGCAATTGCGCGGCGATCTCGCCGACGTCCGGTGCCCAGACCGCCGGAAACATGCGATCGACCGGATGATGCAGGCTCGGCAGCGCGCCGGTCGCGAGCGCCAGCGGCAGCATGCGCGCCCAGTTCTGCAGATGCTCGGCCGAGCGCAGCAGCGTCAGTTGCGTCGGAACCGTTTTCAGTCGCGCCTCGAAATCGCGGAACACGCGCGTGATGCCGGTGTTGCCCTCGAGTTCCGCACCATAGTCGGACAGTGCCAGCAGCACGTCGGGCGGATGCGCGCCGAGCGCCTCCACGGCGACCTCGATCGTGCGCGCCATCGTCGCGGCCGGATCGGCGTCGCGCGTCGGCACCGGACACAGCATCTGCACCGCATGCGCACCGTCGAGCGCGGCGGCCACCGCGCGCGGATCGGCGAGATCCGCGATCGCGACATCGCAGCCGAGTTGCGCGAAGCGCTCGCGGTCGCGCGAATCGCGCAGCACCGCACGCACCGGATGGCCGGCCGCCCGCAGCGCCGTTACCGTCGCCTGGCCGACATGGCCCGATGCACCGAAGATCACGAACATGTTTCGCTCCTGTCGTGAGAAGATGCGGCGATTGTCGGGCCGCGCGGCGCGCGTGGCGCGCATGAACGGATGATCGCGACAGGAAAGGATGACGATGTCGGATGCGGATCGTCGCAGCGGGCGGCGCGGCGGCGAAGCCCGAAGCCGTCCGCCGGCCGCGCCGAACGCTACCGTTGCGGCGCGTTCGCTTCCGCGGCTTCTTCGCCGCCGCGATCGCCGACGAGCCGCAACGTCGTCGCGCGCACGCCCGATCGCGCGATTTCCGCGGGCGTCGCGCCGAGCACGCGGTTCATCCAGTTCGCCATATGGCTCTGATGCGCAAAGCCGGCCTCGAGCGCGATCTGGCTGAGGGTGAGCCGCCCTTCGAGCAGCAGCGCCTTCGCGCGCTCGACGCGCCGGCGCACCACGTACTGATGCACGGGCATCCCGATCGTCTCGCGAAACAGCACCTTGAAGTGCGGCACGCTGATCGACACGAGCGCCGCGAGTTCGGTCAGTGTCAGACGACGGTCCAGATGCGCGTCGACATAGTCGATGACACGTGCGGCCGCCTGCGGCGACAGCATCCGGCGCCGCTCGCGAAACTGCGGCTGCGCATCGATCAGCCGCGCGACGAGCGCAGTGCACAGGCTCTCCGCGTACAGCGGATCCGACGCATCTTCCGCTTCGAGTTCAGCCGCCATGGCCCACGCGATGTGCTGTAGCCGCGGATCGCGCACCTGCATCCGGCGGCGGATCTGCGCGCGCGACGGCGTCAGTTCGAGCTGCTCGGCCGTGCGGCGCACGAACGCGTCGTCGAGCGTGATGTGCAGGATCCGGCAGTCGGCGCTGTCCGTCCACCGGCCGGGCAGCCCGGCCGGAATCACGTCGATGTCGCCGTGCGCCTGAATGCGCGACATGCGCTGACCGTCGCACGCGCAGTCCGCGCGCACCGGTGCGCCGACATGCACGCCGATCCGGTGATGATCCGCCGCCGGAATCCGGTACGTGCCCGCGCGAATGCCGAGCAGCGCGGCGCCGAAGCCGCGCCAGCCGCGGCCGCGGCTCGAGCGCAGGCTGACCGGCACGCCGTCGTCCGGCGCTGCCGTGTGGATCGGGTCGCTCATGGCGGCTCTCCCGGGAACGGATGTCGATCGCGCATTGTGACGCGTTTTCGGAACGCGTGCCGGCCCTGCACGGCCCGCTCGGCGCGCGCCGAAAAAAATCATCCGTTTCTGCTCAAAGCATCCACGCGTGCGCGCGAGCGCGCGCGGTGCCGCTTACGATCGCGGCATCCGGTATCCAAGGAGAGCGTCATGCGTGAATGTTGCCTGTCCCGCGCCGCCTGTGCGACACGATCGCGCGCCGCCGCGCCGCGCACCGGCGGCCCGCTTGCGGGGATCGGCAAATGGTGTGCGCGCGTCGTCGGCTGGCATCGGCTCGAACGGCTGCTTGCATCGATCCCCGATAGCAACGACGACTTCGGCCTCGGCTGACATCGAACCCGCGCCGCCGCCCGCCCGTCATTTGCGTCGCCGCTCGTGCGACGCGCTCGTCGCGCCGTCGATCACCGGCGCGCCCTGCCGGATCAGGAAATCGCGGAACAGCCCTGTCACCTGCGAGATGCGGCGATCGGCAACCGTGACCACGTACCACTCGCGCTCGATCGGGTTGCCCGGAAACGGCAACTGCTTGAGCAGCCCCGTACGCAGTTCGAGCGCGCATGCATGCAGCGACAGGAACGCGACGCCGAGCCCCGCCTCGGCCATCTGCTTGATCGCTTCGTTGCTCGACAGTTCGGAGCCCACATGGAAGCGGTAGCCGGAGGTCTTGAACAGGCTCTCGACCGTCGAGCGCGTGCCCGCGCCACGCTCGCGCACGAGCAGGTGCGCCGATTCGAGATCCTTCAGCGCGACGCGCTTGCGCTGCATCAGCGGATGATCGGGCGCCGCGACGAACACCATCGGATGCTTCGCGAATTCGACCGCATGCGTGCGCAGCTCCTTCGGCGCGCTGCCCATCACCGCCAGATCGATTTCATGCGTCGCGAGCATCCGGATGATGTCGTCGCGGTTGCCGACCTTGAAGTACGTCTTCACGTGCGGCCGCGTCGCAGTGAATTTCACGAGCAACGGCGGAATCAGGTATTCGGCCGTCGTGATCGCGCCGATCCGCAGCGTGCCGCCTAGATCGCCGGTCAGCGCGGCGACTTCGTCGCCGGCTTCGCTCCACAGATGCAGGATCTCGCGTGCATAGCGCGCGACGATCTCGCCGGCCGCCGTCAGCTGCACACCGCGCCCCACGCGCTGCAGCAAGGCGGCGCCGACCGCCTCCTCGAGCAGCCGCACCTGCAGCGACACGGCCGGCTGCGTGAGGTTCAGTTCTTCGGCCGCGCGCGACACGCTGCCGAGCCGCGCAATCATGTCGAGCGCCTTCAGCTGCCGGAACGTCGCGGTCTTTCCTATAAGTGAATACATATGAGTCGCTTATAAACATTGAATTGTTCGATGGGTTGCCAAACTATATCGTCGGTTCCTGAGCAATGTCATCCCGATATTCGTCATCGGCAGGAGCCCGAACATGGACAACACCACGCCTCTCGTTGCCGCGCCCGCCGCACCGCGTGTGCCGCGCATCGTCATCGTCGGCGGCGGCGCCGGCGGCCTGCATCTCGCGACGCGCCTCGGCGACACGATCGGCCGCCGCGGCCACGCCGAAGTCGTACTCGTCGACCGCTATCCGACGCACTTCTGGAAGCCGTTGCTGCACGAAGCGGCATCGGGCCATCGCGATCCGGCGTCGCACACGATCGAATATGCGGCGCAGGCGAAGCGGCACGGCTTCCGCTTCGTGCAGGGCGCGCTGCAACGCGTCGATCGCGCGGTGCGCATCGCGACGATCGGCGCGGTGCACGACGCGGACGGCACCGAAATCCTGCCGGCACGCACGCTCGCCTACGACGATCTGGTGCTCGCGGTCGGCAGCGTCACGAACTTCTTCGGCGTGCCGGGCGCCGCGCGCCATGCGCTGCCGCTCGAAAACCTCGATCAGGCCGAGGACTTCCGCCGCAAGTTTCTCGCGGCCTGCACGAAGGCGAACCATCGCGCCGAGCAGCAGCCGGCGCAGCCTGCCGCGCCGGTCAGCATCAGCGTGATCGGCGCGGGGGCGACGGGCGTCGAACTCGCGGCCGCGCTGCGTCACGCGGTCCAGCAGCTGACGACGTATCGGTTCAAGGCGCTCGACGCCGCGCGCGACGTGCGTATCCGTCTGATCGAAGGCGCGCCGCGCATTCTGCCGGCGCTCGACGCACGGCTGTCGGACAAGATGCACGCGCAGCTGCGCGCGCTGAACGTCGACGTGCTGACCGACACGCGCGTCGCCGAAGTCGGCGCCGATGCGGTGACGATCGCGAGCGGCGAACGGCTCGCGAGCGACATCACGATCTGGGCCGCCGGCGTCGCGGGGCCCGCGATCCTGCGCGAACTCGACGGCATCGCACTCAACCGGTCGAATCAGGTGATCGTTACCGATACGCTGCAAGCGCCCGACGATCCGCACGTGTACGCGTTCGGCGACTGCGCCGCGTGTCCGTCGAACGGCGCAAGCGGCTGTCTGCCGCCGCGCGCGCAGGTTGCGCATCAGCAGGCCGTCTATCTGAGCCAGGCATTCGCGCGCCGCATCGCCGGCAAACCGGTCGCCGGCTTCATATTCCGCGATGCCGGCACGGTCGTGTCGCTCGGACATGCAGGCGCCGTCTATCAGGCCGAACTCGGCGTGCGCTCGCGTTCGCTGATCGTCGACGGGCTCGCCGCGATCGGGCTGTACAAGTTCCTGTATCGCAAGCACCTGTTCAGCGTATACGGCATCAAGCGCGCACTGTTCCAGTCGCTGAGCCACTGGCTGCAAAGCCGCAATCAGCCGTCGATCAAGCTGCACTGAGGCGCCGACGTGCGCGATGCGAAAAAGAGCGGCGTACCGCGACTGTCGCACGGTACGCCGCCTTTTTTTCGCATGGCGAATTCCCCACCCCGTTGCCATGCACGATTCGCGTGCATCACATTGAACCCCGTCAATGCGAGGCACGGCGCGGTCGCACACATGATTCGGGCGCATGGCACACGGGCATTGCGTTTGCCCGGCATTCATTAGCCAAACCCTATGAGTCGGGTAAAAAGATTAATTGGTTGGGCGTTTCGGTTCGACGCTAAGGTGTTCGGCATTCCCGTCAGCGAACGGATCGTCACGTCTCTGGAGAGGAATCATCGTGGTCATCGAAGCCATCGTCACCCGACTCGACGCCGCATTTGAACAAATCGAAGCGACACCCGATTCGCGCGAAGCGCGTCATCAGCGCGATGCCATCATCCAGTGGCTCGACAGTGCATCGGAGCACGGCTATCGGCTCGGGCTCGTCACGACGCTGCCGGCCGCGCGACTCAGCGACATGTTCGAAGGTCAGTTCGGGCGTGCGAATCTCGACCGCTTCTCGGTCGTGGTCAGCGACGCGGATCAGCGCGATCGCGCCGCGAACCAGCATCCGTTCGACGTCGCGCTGCAGGCGCTCGGCGTGCCGCCCGAGCGTGCCGCCGCCCTCGCGAGCAGCGAACCGGAACGCCGCGAAGCCGAGAATTTCGGGCTGTCGCATTGCATGCGCATCACCGACACCGTGCGCGCGATCGCGCCGGCCGGCGTGCACTGAGTACGCCGCCGAGGTCGGTCGTCACGCCGCGTGCACGCCGCACCGACTCCGCTTCATCCCGCCATCAGGACGACGCGCCGCCGTGCGCAGCAGCAGGTGCGGCCGCGTCCGTCGACGTCGCGTTTTGCACCATCGCGACACCCAAGCCGAGATTCAACACGGCGATGACGACCGCGGCCGCGATTGCGGTCCAGCGCATCGCCGGACGCGTGACGAACTCGCCCATGATGTCGCGGCGCGCGGTGAAGTAGACGAGCGCCGCCATCGGCACCGGCAGCACGAACGACAGCACGACCTGACTGATCAGCAACGCCTGCGTCGCGTCGACACCGAGCCCGACGACGATGAAGGCGGGCACCATCGTCACGAGCCGCCGCAGCCACACCGGCATCCGGAAGCCGACGAAGCCCTGCATGATCATCTGTCCGGCGAGCGTGCCAACCGCCGAACTTGAAATGCCGGAGCTCATCAGCGACACGAGAAAGAATGCGGCGGCCGTCGTGCCGAGCAGCGGCGTCAGCGTGTGATACGCGGTCTCGATCTCCGCGACGTCGCTGAAGCCCGCATGAAACGCGGCGCTCGCCATGATCACCATCGCCATGTTGATCGCGCCGGCCAGCGACAGCGCGACGATCACCTCGAGGTTCGAATAGCGCACCAGCAGCCGGCGCTGCGCCGCATCGAGCCCCGGCACGCGGCGCTGCGTGAGCCCCGAGTGCAGATAGAGCGCGTGCGGCATCACCGTCGCGCCGACGATCCCGACCGACACGAGCAGCGCGTCGCCGCGCGGCATCTGCGGCATGATCGCGTGCATCGCGACCTGCCCCCAGTCCACCGGCGCGATAAACATCTCCGCGAGATAGCAGAGCCCGATCAGGCCGACCAGCGCGCCGACCAGGATCTCCATCGGCCGAAAACCGTTCCGGTCCAACAGCAGGATCGCGTACGTGACGACTGCGACGACGAACATCCCGACGATCAGCGGCAGCTCGAACAGCAGCGCGAGCGCGATCGCGCCGCCGAGGAATTCCGCGAGATCGGTCGCCATCGCCGCCAGTTCGCTGACGATCCACATCGCATAGACGATCGGCCGCGGGAAATGCTCGGCGCACAGCTCCGCGAGGTTGCGGCCCGTCACGATGCCGAGCTTCGCCGACAGCGACTGAAACAGCATCGCGATCACGTTCGCGAGCAGCACGACCCACAGCAGCACATAGCCGAACTGCGCGCCCGCACGAATGTTGGTCGCGAAATTGCCGGGGTCCATATACGCGACCGACGCGATCACGGCCGGCCCCGCGAACAGGAACAGCGTGCCGGGGCCGCGCCGCCTGCCGGCGAACACGTCGCGGATGCCCGACGCAGTGCGCTCGGTCAGTGGATTACGGCCGACAGTCGACATCGTCCCTCCTGCGGGAATGGGTGGCGGCACGCGGCAGCCGCGAACGGGCACTGACGATGCGCCGGAAATGCAAGGCACTTGAAAAATCCGCCGCGGAAGGCATGACAGCGCGACGACGTAGCGACGGCAGTGCCGCGCGACGCACATCGACGGGCGTCGTAAAGCAGCGGCATTCGTCCCCCTTCGCGACTTCCGCCCGCGACGCACCGTGCGCCGCGCTCCGATACGGTTCGGCAGCGGTGACGACTGCTGCCCGAGCCCGCGTCGGCGCATCGTTGTCACGCGAGCATTCCGTATGCCCGCTCGCAACGGGACCGCTTCGTGCTGCATCGGCGTCGCGAAACGCGTGGACCACTCACACGGAGATGCCATGTTCATTCACAACACCCGACTGCAGTACACGGTGCGTGTCGACGCACCGAACCCCGGTCTCGCCAACCTGCTGCTCGAACAGTTCGGCGGACCGCAGGGCGAACTCGCCGCCGCGATGCGCTACTTCACGCAGGCGATCACCGAGGAAGATCCGGGCCGCAAGGACATGCTGCTGGATATCGCTACCGAGGAGCTGAGCCACCTCGAAGTGATCGGATCGCTCGTCGCGATGCTGAACCGCGGCGCGAAGGGCGAGCTCGCGGAAGCGGTCGACGAGCAGGCCGAGCTGTACCGCAAGCTGAACGGCGCGGGCAACGACAGCCACGTGACGCAGCTGCTGTATGGTGCCGGTTCGCCGCTGACGAACTCGGGCGCGGTGCCGTGGAGCGCGGCCTACATCGACACGATCGGCGAGCCGACCGCCGACCTGCGCTCGAACATCGCGGCCGAGGCGCGCGCGAAGATCATCTACGAGCGACTGATCAACGTGACCGACGATCCGAACGTGCGCGATGCGCTCGGTTTCCTGATGACGCGCGAAGTGTCGCACCAGAAGTCGTTCGAGAAGGCGCTGTATGCGATCGATGCGAACTTCCCGCCCGGCAAGCTGCCGCCGATGGAGCCGTACGATCGCGTGTACTTCCGGATGCAACCGGACGTCGAACCGCTGATCGGACCGTGGAACCACGGCGGCGATCTGGAAGTGCGGCCAGCCGAGCCGGCGGTGGACGGCGGCACCGGCATCGCGGAGGGCATGCTCGAAGCGCAGCAGGCGGAGGCGATCGACGCGCTCGCGCAGCGGCTTCGTTCGGAACCGAACTGCGATCCGACGACCGGTGCCGAG
>NZ_KV786850.1:0-3438 GCF_001806955.1 Burkholderia sp. HMSC10F09 | reverse complement strand
TCCGACGACCGGTGCCGAGCTCGGCGCCGGCGCGCCGGTCGAGCGGTCGCCGGACGCCGACGAGCCCGACCGCAGCTGACACGTGCGCCGAGGCGGACGGCCCGCGCGCTCGGCCGTCCGCCGGCATCCGGCGCGGAGCCTCCCGTCATGGTGATCCATCACCTGAACTGCATCTCGACGTGCCCGCTGTGCGGGCGCCTGATGAACGGCAGCCGCCACGGCATCTTCGAACGCGGCTCGCTCGCATGCCACTGCGTGCTGATCGAGACGCGCGACTCGCTGGTGCTCGTCGATACCGGCTTCGGCTTGCGCGACGTCGCCGATCCGCGTTCGCGGCTTAGCCGGTTCTTTCTCGGGCTCGTGAGTCCCGCGTTTCGCGAGGAAATGACCGCGATCCGGCAGATCGAACGGCTCGGCTACGATCCGCGCGACGTCCGCCATATCGTGCTGAGCCATCTCGACTTCGATCACGCGGGCGGACTCGACGATTTCCCGGAGGCGACCGTGCATCTGCTCGAAACCGAGCGCGCGTATGCGGCCGCGCAGCGTACGTGGATGGATCGGCAGCGCTTCCGTCCGCAGCAGTGGTCGACGTCCGGCAAGTGGCGCACCTATCCGGACGGCGGCGAGACATGGCAGGGCTTCGCTGGCGTGAAGGCGCTCGCGGGCCTGCCGCCGTCGATCCTGCTCGTGCCGCTGCGCGGCCATACGCTCGGGCATGCCGGCATTGCGATCGAGACCGCGCACGGCTGGCTGCTGAACGCGGCCGACGCGTACTTCGACGCGCGCGAGATGAACGCGAATCCGCAATGCCATGTCGGCTTGCGGATGTATCAGTGGATGCTGGAGAAGGACCGCCGCGCGCGGCTCGCGAATCAGGCCGCGTTGCGCGCGCTCGCGCAGCGCCGCAACGGCGTGCTGGTGTTCAGCAGCCACGATCCTTCCGAGTTCGAACGGCTCGCGGATCGCGCGGCGGACGTGCCGGCCGGCGCGCCCGCGTCGCGGCACGACGTGTGAGATATCGATGCGACGCGAGACGAAAAAAAACGGCGCAGCGCGGGTGTGACGCCGCGTGCGCCGAACGGGAGCCACGCCGGCCGGCGACAGGCCGGCGGGCCGAGACCGGGCGGTAAGACCGCCGCTCAGTAGTCGAGGGCGGGCGACGGCGCCGGCGCCGGGCTTTCGTCCTTCGGCGCGTCGGCGACGGTCGCGTCCGTCGTCAGGATCAGGCCGGCGATCGACGCGGCGTTCTGCAGCGCGGTGCGCGTGACCTTGGTCGGATCGACGACACCCGCTTCGACGAGATCGCCATACTCGCCGGTCGCCGCGTTGTAGCCGAAGTTGCCCTTGCCTTCGAGCACCTTCGCGATCACGACCGACGGCTCTTCGCCCGCGTTCGACACGATCACGCGCAGCGGCGCTTCGAGCGCGCGCAGCACGATCCGGATACCGGCATCCTGGTCGGCATTCGCGCCCTTGAGGTCGGCGAGCGCCGCGCGTGCGCGCAGCAGCGCGACGCCGCCGCCCGGCACGATCCCTTCCTCGACGGCCGCACGCGTCGCGTGCAGCGCATCGTCGACGCGATCCTTCTTCTCCTTCATCTCGACTTCGGTGGCCGCGCCGACCTTGATCACCGCGACGCCGCCCGCGAGCTTCGCGACGCGCTCCTGCAGCTTCTCGCGATCGTAGTCGCTCGTCGCTTCGTCGATCTGCACGCGGATCGCCTTCACGCGCGCGTCGATGCGCGCCGGATCGCCCGCGCCGTCGATGATGATCGTGTCGTCCTTGCGCACCTCGACGCGCTTTGCGCGGCCGAGATCCTCGAGCGTGGCCTTCTCGAGCTGCTTGCCGGTTTCCTCGGAGATGACGGTCGCGCCGGTGAGGATCGCGATGTCTTCCAGCATCGCCTTGCGGCGATCGCCGAAGCCCGGCGCCTTCACCGCGGCGACCTTCAGGATGCCGCGCATCGCGTTGACGACGAGCGTCGCGAGCGCTTCGCCGTCGACGTCCTCGGCGACGATCAGCAGCGGCTTGCCGGCCTTCGATGCGGCCTCGAGGATCGGCAGCAGATCGCGGATGCTCGAGATCTTCTTGTCATGCAGCAGGATCAGCGGATCGTCGAGATAGGCGGCCTGCTTCTCCGGGTCGTTGATGAAGTACGGGCTCACGTAGCCGCGATCGAACTGCATCCCTTCGACGACTTCGAGCTCGTTCTCGAGCGACTTGCCGTCCTCGACGGTGATCACGCCTTCCTTGCCGACGCGCTCCATCGCGTCCGCGATGATCTTGCCGATCGCTTCGTCCGAGTTCGCCGAGATCGCGCCGACCTGCGCGATTTCCTTGTTCGTCGCGATCGGGCGCGACAGCTTGCGCAGTTCGTCGAGCACCGCGCCGACCGCCTTGTCGATGCCGCGCTTCAGGTCCATCGGGTTGATGCCGGCCGCGACATGCTTCATCCCTTCCTGCACGATCGCCTGCGCGAGCACGGTCGCGGTCGTCGTACCGTCGCCTGCGACGTCGGCCGTCTTCGACGCGACCTGCTTGACCACCTGCGCGCCCATGTTCTCGAAGCGGTCCTTCAGCTCGATTTCCTTCGCGACCGACACGCCGTCCTTCGTGATCGTCGGCGCGCCGAAGCTGCGCTCGATCAGTACGTTGCGGCCCTTCGGGCCCAGCGTCACCTTCACCGCATCGGCGAGTACGTTCACGCCCTTCACGATCCGGCTACGCGCGCCGTCGTGGAACTTCACGTCTTTTGCTGCCATGTTGTTGCTCCGGATAATGTCGTTGTACGAAAAGCCGCGCGCTCCGGCTGCGCGCCGTGCGCCGCGGTCGAATCGGGTGGTCAGGCCGCCTTGCGTGCGGCGGACGATTCAGGTTCGAGTACGCCCATCACGTCCTCTTCGCGCATCACGAGCAGTTCCTCGCCGTCCACCTTCACGGTCTGGCCTGCATATTTGCCGAAGAGAACCTGGTCGCCGACCTTCAATTGCAGCGGGCGCTGCGAGCCGTCCTGGAGCAGCCGGCCGCTGCCGACTGCGATGACTTCGCCCTGCTCGGGCTTTTCCGCGGCGGAGTCGGGAATCACGATGCCCGAGGCCGTCGTCCGCTGCTGTTCGATTCGCTTGACGATAACCCGGTCGTAGAGGGGACGAATCTGCATTTTCATCTCCTGAGCGATGAGATCACCAAAAAGGAATCCGACCGCGCACGCGGGCGCGGATGGCTCGCGTGCGGTCGTGCCGTCGATTGGCGGAAAGCGAAATAGTGGCGCCCGCCGCGCGCTTCAAGAGGCCGACGAATCGCGAATACGTAACAAAATGTTTCAGCGCAGCAGGATGCCGCGGACGTCGCCGAGGCGGTACACGGTGCGCGCCGCGCGGGCCGTGCGACGCGGGCGCGGCACGATCGGCCGCGGCGCGACCGGACACGGCGGGC
>NZ_KV786849.1:2646-13532 GCF_001806955.1 Burkholderia sp. HMSC10F09 | reverse complement strand
CTCGCGCCGCGCGGCCTGCACGAGCAGCGTCGCGGCGAGCGCGGGAATGTCGGCCGCGCGTTCGCGCAGCGGCGGCAGGCCGACGTTCAGGATGTTGAGCCGGTAATAGAGATCGGCGCGGAACGTGCCGGCTTCGACGGCCGCGAGCAGCGGCCGGTGCGTCGCGGCGATCACCCGTACGTCGATCCGGATCGGTTCGGTCGAGCCGAGGCGGATCACCTCGCGCTCCTGCAGTACGCGCAGCAGCCGGCTTTGCAGCGACGGCGGCATTTCGCCGATCTCGTCGAGAAACAGCGTGCCGCGATGCGCGGCCTCGAACAGCCCGGTCTTGCCGCCGCGGCGCGCACCCGTAAACGCGCCTTCCTCATAGCCGAACAGCTCGCTTTCGAGCAGCGCTTCCGGAAACGCGCCGCAATTGACCGCGACGAACGGATAGCTGCGCCGCGCGGAGAGCGCATGCAGGCTCTGCGCGATCATTTCCTTGCCGGTGCCGCTTTCGCCGAGCACGAGCACGGTCGCGTCGGATTTGGCGTAGCGGCGCACGAGCTCGCGCACGCGCGTCATCGGCGCGGACGCGCCGACGACGTCGTCGAGCGAATAGCGCGCGGCGAACTGCTGCGTGTTCGGCTGCGAGCGCAGCGCGCGATCGAGCCGCTCGACCGCGCGCGATTCCTGGAACGTCAGCACGCTGCCGGACGTGACGCCGCGGTCGACGAGCGGCCCGCGATGCACGACGTAGCGCACGCCGCGCACGGTCGCGAGCGCCTCGCCGTCCTCGCCGCGCAGCGTGCGCAGCTCCGGCCGCAGATCGACGAGTGCGCGGCCGACCGCGGCCGACGGCTCGACGCCGAGCGCCGACGCGAGCCTTTCGTTGATGGCCTCGACGCGGCCCTGCGCGTCGAGCGCGACGACGCCGTCGCGCAGATGCTGGAGCAGCGTGTCGAGCCGCTGGCGGCGAAACGCTTCGGCATGCGTCGCGTACGCGACTTCGAGCGCCGTTTCGACGGCCTTGCGCACCGATGCGTGCGAATACAGGAACACCGCGCCCATCCCGGCGCTCGCCGCGAGATCGGTGACGAGGCCGGGCCCGACGATCGTTTCGATGCCGCGATCGCGCAGATCGTGCACGCACGCTTCGGCTTCCTGTGCGGTCTGATATGACGCAAACTGCACGTCCAGACCGTACGCGGCGACGAAGCGGCGCACTTCGGGCGGCGTGTCGCCGGCGCTGACGAGCGCGATGCGCGTCGCATCGCGCCGCGCGCGCGCGAGCGCCTGCATCACGTCGAAGCCGGTCGGCGACACGACGACGACAGGCACCTGCGCGCGCGTCTTCAGGAAGCCGCCGTTCGAGCCGGCCGCGACGATCACGTCGGGCCGGGCGGTGCCGGCCTCGGCGATGGCGCCGAGCGCATCCTCGTACGCGCGCGTGACGATGCGCACGTCCGCGCGTTCGTCGAATTCGCCGGCGATTTCGCGAAACAGGTCGCGCAGCCGGCTGATGCCCATCGCCCAGATGCGCGGGCGCACCGTGCGGTCGGCCGCGCCGGCGGGCTTGATCGGAGAGAGGTCCATGGCCGCCGATTATGCGCGCCGGATTTCATTTTTGGAATACGAGATTTCCGAATTGAAATGAAACGGGCCGCCGGCTGCGGCGCCGTTCGCTTAAGAATCAGCGGGTTAGCGCGGCGAAGCGACGCTGGCCCGGTCCTTGCTGTCTATGGGCATTCCTTCAGGAGGCCGTTCATGAGCAACACGCATCTTCAGAGCGCCGGCGCGAAGTTCCGCGCGGCAGTCGCGGCCGAGCAGCCGCTGCAGGTGGTCGGCGCGATTACCGCGTACGCGGCCAAGATGGCGCAGGCCGTCGGCTTCAAGGCTGTCTATCTGTCGGGTGGCGGCGTCGCCGCGAACTCGCTCGGCATTCCCGATCTCGGCATCAGCACGATGGAAGACGTGCTGATCGACGCGAACCGGATCACCAACGCGACCGACCTGCCGCTGCTCGTCGACATCGACACCGGCTGGGGCGGCGCCTTCAACATCGCGCGCACGATCCGCTCGTTCATCAACGCGGGCGTCGCGGCCGTGCATATCGAGGACCAGGTCGGCCAGAAGCGCTGCGGCCACCGTCCGGGCAAGGAGTGCGTGCCGACCGACGAGATGGTCGACCGCATCAAGGCCGCCGTCGACGCGCGTACCGACGACCAGTTCGTGATCATGGCGCGCACCGACGCGGCTGCGGCCGAAGGCATCGATTCGGCGATCGAACGCGCGGTCGCCTACGTCGAAGCCGGCGCCGACATGATTTTCCCCGAGGCGATGAAGACGCTCGACGACTACCGCCGCTTCAAGGCCGCGGTGAAGGTGCCGATCCTCGCGAACCTGACGGAATTCGGCTCGACGCCGCTGTTCACGGTCGACGAACTGCGCGAGGCGAACGTCGACATCGCGCTCTACTGCTGCGGCGCGTATCGCGCGATGAACAAGGCTGCGCTGAATTTCTACGAGACGGTGCGCCGCGACGGCACGCAGAAGGCGGCCGTGCCGACGATGCAGACGCGCGCCGAGCTGTACGACTTCCTCGGCTATCACGAATACGAACGCAAGCTCGACGAGCTGTTTGCGCAGGGCAAGAAGTAAGCGGCCCGCGTGGCGACGACGAATCTGCCTATCTGGATACAGGAGAACCGAAACATGAGCGAGACGAAAGACGCAGCAGCACCGGCCGCCGCAGGCGCATTCAAGCCGAAGAAGTCGGTCGCGCTGTCGGGCGTGACGGCCGGCAACACGGCGCTGTGCACGGTCGGCAAGACCGGCAACGACCTGCACTACCGTGGCTACGACATTCTCGACGTCGCGGAATCGTGCGAGTTCGAGGAGATCGCGCACCTGCTCGTGCACGAGACGCTGCCGAACCTGACCGAACTCGCCGCCTACAAGGCGAAGCTGCGCGCGCTGCGCGGACTGCCGAACGCGCTGAAGGCGGTCCTCGAGCAAATCCCGGCGTCCGCGCATCCGATGGACGTGATGCGCACCGGCGTGTCGGTGCTCGGCACCGTGCTGCCGGAGAAGGACGACCACAACCTGCCGGGCGCGCGCGATATCGCGGATCGCCTGATGGCCTCGCTCGGCTCGATGCTGCTGTACTGGTATCACTTCTCGCACAACGGCAAGCGGATCGAAACGGAAACCGACGACGACTCGATCGGCGGCCACTTCCTGCACCTGCTGCACGGCAAGACGCCGTCGAAGTCGTGGGTCGACGCGATGCACACGTCGCTGATCCTGTACGCGGAGCACGAGTTCAACGCGTCGACGTTCACGGGCCGCGTGATCGCGGGCACGGGCTCCGACATCTACTCGGCGATCACCGGCGCGATCGGCGCGCTGCGCGGGCCGAAGCACGGCGGCGCGAACGAAGTCGCGTATGAAATCCAGAGCCGCTACCGCTCGCCGGACGAAGCGGAAGCCGACATCCGTCGCCGCGTCGAGAACAAGGAAGTCGTGATCGGCTTCGGTCACCCGGTCTACACGATCTCCGATCCGCGCAACAAGGTGATCAAGGGCGTCGCGCACAAGCTGTCGAAGGAAGCGGGCGACCTGAAGCTGTACAGCATCGCCGAGCGTCTCGAATCGGTGATGTGGGACGCGAAGAAGATGTTCCCGAACCTCGACTGGTTCAGCGCGGTGTCGTACCACATGATGGGCGTGCCGACCGCGATGTTCACGCCGCTGTTCGTGATCTCGCGCACGTCCGGCTGGGCCGCGCACATCATCGAGCAGCGCGTCGACAACAAGATCATCCGCCCGAGCGCGAACTACACGGGCCCGGACGATCTGCAGTTCGTGCCGATCGAGAAGCGCTGAAACACCGGCCGCGCGCGCCGGCGCCCGTTCCGCGGGCGGCCGGTGCGCGCCGCACGCCACCCTTCGATTTCCCCCACATGATGAATACCGCCTACCGCAAACCCCTGCCCGGCACGTCGCTGGACTACTTCGACACGCGCGCCGCGGTCGAGGCGATCGCGCCCGGCGCCTACGACACGCTGCCGTACACGTCGCGCGTGCTCGCCGAGAACCTCGTGCGCCGCTGCGAGCCGGCGATGCTCGCCGATTCGCTGAAGCAGATCGTCGAGCGCAAGCGCGAGCGCGATTTTCCGTGGTTCCCGGCGCGCGTCGTGTGTCACGACATCCTCGGCCAGACCGCGCTGGTCGACCTCGCCGGCCTGCGCGACGCAATCGCGGAGCGCGGCGGCGATCCGGCCAAGGTGAACCCGGTCGTGCCCGTGCAACTGATCGTCGATCACTCGCTCGCGGTCGAATGCGGCGGCTTCGATCCGGACGCGTTCGCGAAGAACCGCGCGATCGAGGATCGCCGCAACGAGGATCGCTTCCACTTCATCGAGTGGACGAAGAAGGCGTTCGAGAACGTCGACGTGATCCCGCCGGGCAACGGCATCATGCATCAGATCAATCTGGAGAAGATGTCGCCGGTGATCCAGGTGCAGGACGGCGTCGCCTATCCGGACACCTGCGTCGGCACCGACAGCCACACGCCGCACGTCGATGCGCTCGGCGTGATCGCGATCGGCGTCGGCGGGCTGGAGGCGGAGAACGTGATGCTCGGCCGCGCATCGTGGATGCGGCTGCCCGACATCGTCGGCGTCGAGCTGACCGGCAAGCGCCAGCCCGGCATCACCGCGACCGACATCGTGCTCGCGCTGACCGAATTCCTGCGCAAGGAGAAGGTGGTCGGCGCGTATCTGGAGTTCCGCGGCGCGGGCGCGGCGAGCCTGACGCTCGGCGATCGCGCGACGATCTCGAACATGGCGCCCGAATACGGCGCGACGGCCGCGATGTTCTTCATCGACGGCCAGACGCTCGATTATCTGCGTCTGACGGGCCGCAGCGACGAACAGGTGAAGCTCGTCGAGACCTACGCGAAGGAAGCGGGCCTGTGGGCCGACACGCTGCAGCACGCGCAATACGAGCGCACGCTGACGTTCGATCTGTCGAGCGTCGTGCGCAACATGGCCGGCCCGTCGAATCCGCACAAGCGGCTACCGACCTCCGACCTCGCCGCGCGCGGGATCGCCGGCCGGTGGGAAGAGAAGCCGGGCGAGATGCCCGACGGCGCGGTGATCATCGCGGCGATCACGAGCTGCACGAACACCAGCAACCCGCGCAACGTGATCGCGGCGGGCCTGCTCGCGCGCAACGCGAATGCGCGCGGCCTCGTGCGCAAGCCGTGGGTGAAGAGCTCGCTCGCGCCGGGCTCGAAGGCCGTCGAGCTGTACCTGAAGGAAGCGAACCTGCTGCCCGAGCTCGAGAAACTCGGCTTCGGCATCGTCGCGTTCGCGTGCACGACCTGCAACGGGATGTCCGGTGCGCTCGATCCGAAGATCCAGCAGGAAATCGTCGAGCGCGACCTCTACGCGACGGCCGTGCTGTCCGGCAACCGCAACTTCGACGGGCGCATCCATCCGTATGCGAAGCAGGCGTTCCTCGCGTCGCCGCCGCTCGTCGTCGCATATGCGATCGCCGGCACGATCCGCTTCGACATCGAGCAGGACGTGCTCGGCCACGACCGGGACGGCAAGCCCGTCACGCTGAAGGACATCTGGCCGACCGACGAGGAAATCGATGCGATCGTCGCGTCGAGCGTGAAGCCCGAGCAGTTCCGCACCGTCTACGAGCCGATGTTCGCGCGCGCGGCCGACGCGGGCGAGCGCGCGGCGCCGCTCTACGACTGGCGGCCGCAGAGTACCTACATCCGCCGCCCGCCGTACTGGGAAGGCGCGCTGGCCGGCGAGCGCACGCTGCGCGGCATGCGCCCGCTCGCGGTGCTTGGCGACAACATCACGACCGATCACCTGTCGCCGTCGAACGCGATCCTGCCGGACAGCGCGGCCGGCGAATACCTCGCGAAGATGGGCCTGCCGGAAGAGGACTTCAACTCGTACGCGACGCACCGCGGCGATCACCTGACCGCACAGCGCGCGACGTTCGCGAACCCGACGCTCGTCAACGAGATGGCGGTGGTCGACGGCGCGGTGAAGAAGGGCTCGCTCGCGCGCGTCGAGCCGGACGGCAAGGTGATGCGGATGTGGGAGGCGATCGAGACGTACATGAATCGCAAGCAGCCGCTGATCGTCGTCGCGGGCGCCGACTACGGCCAGGGTTCGTCGCGCGACTGGGCGGCCAAGGGCGTGCGGCTCGCGGGTGTCGAGGCGATCGTCGCCGAGGGCTTCGAGCGGATCCACCGGACGAACCTGATCGGGATGGGCGTGCTGCCGCTCGAGTTCAAGCCGGGCACGAACCGCAAGACGCTCGGCATCGACGGCACCGAGACGTTCGACGTGATCGGCGAGCGCACGCCGCGCGCGGATCTGACGCTCGTGATCCATCGCCGCAACGGCGAGCGCGTCGACGTGCCGGTCACGTGCCGGCTCGATACGGCCGAGGAAGTGTCGATCTACGAGGCGGGCGGCGTGCTGCAGCGCTTCGCGCAGGACTTCCTCGAATCGTCGCAGGCCGCGGCCTGATCCGACCACACTGGAGCAACGCAACATGGCGCATATTCCTCAAATCCGGATTCCCGCGACCTACATGCGCGGCGGCACCAGCAAGGGCGTGTTCTTCCGGCTTCAGGATCTGCCGGATGCCGCGCAGGCGCCCGGTGCCGCGCGCGACGCGCTGCTGCTGCGCGTGATCGGCAGCCCCGATCCGTACGGCAAGCAGATCGACGGGATGGGCGGCGCGACGTCGTCGACGAGCAAGACGGTGATCGTCTCGAAGAGCACGCGGCCCGGCCACGACGTCGATTACCTGTTCGGGCAGGTCGCGATCGATCGCGCGTTCGTCGACTGGACCGGCAACTGCGGGAATCTGTCCGCGGCGGTCGGCCCGTTCGCGATCGCGGGCGGGCTCGTCGATCCGGCGCGCGTGCCGCGCGACGGCATCGCGACCGTGCGGATCTGGCAGGCGAACATCGGCAAGACGATCGTCGCGCACGTGCCGATCACGAACGGCGCGGTGCAGGAAACGGGCGATTTCGAGCTGGACGGCGTGACGTTCCCGGCCGCCGAAGTACAGCTCGAGTTCATGGATCCGGCCGCCGACGAAGAGGGTGCGGGCGGCGCGATGTTCCCGACCGGCAACCTCGTCGACGATCTGACGGTGCCGGGCGTCGGCACGCTGAAGGCGACGATGATCAACGCGGGGATTCCGACGATCTTCGTCGACGCGGAAGCGATCGGCTACAAGGGCACCGAGCTGCAGGACGCGATCAACGGCGACGCGAAGGCGCTCGAGAAGTTCGAGACGATCCGCGCGCATGGCGCGCTGCGCATGGGGCTCATTGACACGCTCGACGAGATCGCGACGCGGCAGCATACGCCGAAGATCGCGTTCGTCGCCAAGCCGGCCGACTATGTCGCGTCGAGCGGCAAGCGCGTGAACGCGGGCGACGTCGACCTGCTGGTGCGCGCGATGTCGATGGGCAAGCTGCATCACGCGATGATGGGCACGGCAGCCGTCGCGATCGGCACGGCCGCGGCGATTCCCGGCACGCTCGTCAATCTCGCGGCCGGCGGCGGCGAGCGCAACGCGGTGCGCTTCGGGCATCCGTCCGGCACGCTGCGCGTCGGTGCGGAGGCGAAGTTCGAGAACGGCGAATGGACGGTCACGAAGGCGATCATGAGCCGCAGTGCGCGCGTGCTGATGGAAGGGTGGGTGCGCGTGCCGGGCGACGCGTTCTGAGGCGACCGGCCATCGATTCGATCCCCGTGAAGCGGAGTCGCTGCGCGGGGATTTTTTGTTTGAGCGGCGTGCGAGCGCGAATGTCGATCGACCGCGACGCACGGGTTCGGCGCAGATGTTGAAGCGTCCACGCCGACCGGCCGCGAAGACGGGAGAACCGCATGTCGCTTGACGCACCGCTTTCCGGCGTCCACGTCGTCGAATTCGAAGGCCTCGGCCCCGGCCCGCTCGCCGGATGGATGCTCGCCGGCATGGGCGCGCGCATCACGCTGGTCGCGCGTCCCGCCGGGCGCTCGAGCGCGCCCGACGCCTTGCGCAGCCGCGACGGCGATCTGCTGCGCGAAGGCAAGACGATCGTCGAACTCGATCTGAAGTCCGCCGCCGGCCGCGACGCCGCACTGGACCTCGTCGCGCACGCCGATGCACTGATCGAAGGGCTGCGCCCCGGCGCGATGGAGCGCGTCGGCCTCGGCCCCGACGCCTGCGCGCGCCGCAATCCGAAGCTCGTCTACGCGCGGATGACCGGCTGGGGCCAGCACGGCCCGCTCGCGTCGGCCGCCGGACACGATCTGAACTATGTCGCGCTCACCGGGATGCTGTCGCTGTCAGCGCCTCGCGACGGCCGGCCGGGCCTGCCGCCGACCGTCGTCGGCGATGCGGGCGGCGCGCTCGGCCTCGCGTTCGGCATCGCCTGCGCGCTGTTCGACGTGCGCGCGGGCGGGCCCGGCCGCGTCGTCGACGGCGCGATCGTCGACATCGTGTCGATGCTCGGCACGCTGGCGCTATGGGCGCGTGCGAGCGGCCAGCTCGACGGCGCGCAGCCGAGCCTGTTTCACGACGCGCCGTTCTACGACGTGTATCGCTGCGCCGACGGCGAATGCGTGACGATCGGCGCGCTCGAACCGCCGTTCTATGCGCTGCTGATCGAACGGCTCGGGCTGGCCGACGTCGATCCCGCGTCGCAGTACGATCGCACGCGCTGGCCCGCGCTGAAGGCGCGTTTCGCCGAGGTGTTCGCGCAGCATCCGTCTGCGCATTGGCGCAAGCTGCTCGAAGGAACGGACGCGTGCTTCGCGCCGGTGCTGAGCGTGGCCGACGCGGCCGACCATCCGCACAACGTCGCGCGCGGCGTTTATCGCACCGACCGCGACGGCAATCTGCGCGCGCGTGTGGCGCCGCGGTTCATGCCGTTGAACGACGATTCCGCGTGAGGTGAAGCGGGGGCCGCCGTGACGGCGAGACGCGCCGTGCCGTACCGTGCCGACGATCCCGCCGCCGCATGCCGCGCCGCACGAAAGCCGACGCGCGGCCCGCACCGCGCTTACGCGGTTTCCTGCGGCGCGCCCGGATTCTTGCCGTCGCCGACGCGATTGATCGTGCCTTGCGCGATCGCGACGAGCCGTTCGTGATCGCCGTCGATGACGAACACGTGACACTGGCACGTCGCCTGGTGCCGCCCCGCATAGACGAGCTTCGCGCGCGCGACCAGCGTGCCGTTCACGGCCGGCCGCAGATAGTTGATCTTGTATTCGCCGGTGACGACGCGCGGGCCCAGCGCGAGCGCGCCCGCGAACGTGAGCGCGTTGTCGGCGAGATAGCTGATGACGCCGCCGTGCACGAAACCGTGCTGCTGCCGCAGTTCGTCGCGCACGGCGAGACACAGCGACACTTCGTTGTCGCCGATATGCATCAGTTCCGTGCCGAGCAGCATGCTGAACGGTTGCGCGCGCAATGCGCCGCGCGCGTGGTCCACGATGTCGGTCATCGACTTTCCTCGCAATGTGTGGCCGCTTGCGCTGAACTCTAGGAAGGGGGCTGCCGATAAGCAAGGAAATTCGTCCGCGTTTCTTGCGATCGGCGGCGCGATGCGACGCGATTATTGCGTCGAATGCGGTGGGGCGCATCGTCCGAGGGCGATTCCATCGGAATGACTGAAAGGTAGCTAAAGTCGGCCGAAGAATTGCCGCTAATGCCGGGGCATTGCTCCATCGTCCGCTCTCCAGGAATTCTCCATGTTCGGAAAAATCAAGCTCGCGTCGGGTCTGCTCGGCGTGTTGACCGTGTTCTGCGTCTTTCTGTTCGCGATCGAAGCGCTCGGCTTCTGGGCGCTCGCGTCGACGCGCAGCGGCGTCGACGATTTGTCGAACGTCGCGATCGCGCAGGTCGATTCCGCCAATAAGGCGACGGAACGGCTGCTCGACGCGCGCGTGAACCTGTCGCGCGCCGGCACGCGGATGGTGCGCGGCGGCCCGAAGCCCGACGACATCATTCGCCATGCCAGCGACTCGCTCGTCGAGGCCGACAAGGCGTTTGCCGTGCTGACGTCCGCACAGCCCGTCGACGACGCGAACCGCGCGCGCGTCGCGGCGCTCGTCGAGCGTTATCGCGCGTTGCGCGGCGCGCTCGGGGAACTCGTGCAGTTTCTCGACGCCGACAATATCCAGGCCTTCCTCGATCAGCCGACGCAGCGCTTCCAGGACGCGTACGTCGCCGAACTGCGCCGTTTCGCCGACTACGGCGCCGCGTCGAGCCGCAGCGCGCTCGACACGATCGACGGCGGCATGAAGTGGTTCAAGTGGGTCGGCATCGTGCTGCTGATCGCGATGCTCGCGACCAGCGCGGCGATTTACGCGGCCGCGCGACGTGCGGTCGTCGCGCCGCTCGACGAGGCGGGCCGGCACTTCGAGCGGATCGCGCAGGGCCGCCTCGACGAAGCGGTGCGCGCGCGCGGCGTGTTCGAAATCGACCGGATGCTGCGCGGCCTCGCGGCGATGCAGGCCAGCATCGCCGATACCGTGCGCACGGTGCGGCAGGCGTCCGACGCGATTCACGTCGGCGCGGGCGAAATCGCGGGGGGCAACGCGGACTTGTCCGCGCGTACCGGCACGCAGGCCGCGTCGCTCGAGGAAACCGCAGCGAGCATGGAAGAACTGACCGCGACGGTCCGGCAGAACACCGACAGCGCGCGGGCCGCGAGCGCGCTGGCCGACGCGGCGCTCGAAGCGACGAGCCACGGCGGCGGCGTGGTCGACAGCGTGATCGAGCGCATGCGCGGCATCGCGCAAAGTTCGGGCCGGATCGCGGAGATCATTTCGGTGATCGACGGCATCGCGTTCCAGACCAAC
>NZ_KV786849.1:0-2626 GCF_001806955.1 Burkholderia sp. HMSC10F09 | reverse complement strand
CATCGCGTTCCAGACCAACATCCTCGCGCTCAATGCGGCGGTCGAGGCGGCGCGCGCCGGCGAGCAGGGCCGCGGGTTCGCGGTCGTCGCCGGCGAAGTGCGCTCGCTCGCGCAGCGCAGCGCGCAGTCCGCGAAGGAGATCAAGGCGCTGATCGAGGAATCGGTCGCGCAGATCAACGGCGGCGCGGAACTCGTCGAACGTGCGGGCGACGCGATGCGCACCGTGTCGGAGTCGATCACGCGCGTCGTGCAGACGATGTCCGAGATCACGGCCGCGTCGGTCGAGCAGACGTCCGGCATCGAGCAGGTGAATCAGGCCGTCACGCAGATGGATCAGCTGACGCAGCAGAACGCCGCGCTGGTCGAGGAAGTCGCCGCGGCTGCGGCGTCGCTGAACGAACAGACCGCGCAGCTGATGCGCGCGGTGTCGGTCTTCGAGCTCGGCGACGCGCGCGGGGCGTATGCGCCGCGCATCGCGACGTCGGCCGCCGAGCCGCGTTACGCGCCGGTCGGCAGCGCCGCGTAAGCGGTCGCGAGGTGGTACGGCGTCGTCGACGGCATGTCGGCGCGCGACACCTGGCCGTCGGCCGTCTTGCATTCGAACCAGCCGCGCGGATGCAGGAAGCGCGCGGCGAAGCGCGCGATCTGCGTCGCGAGCGGCGCGGACGCCGGCGTGCCGCCGTGCGTTGCCAACGCGCGCAGGTATTCGGTCTGCGCCCAGATCCGCTGCGTGCCGTCGATGCAGGCGCCTTGTGCGTCGAGCGCCGCGCAGACGCCGCCCGTCTGCGGATCGACGCCGTGTCGTTCCGCGAACGCGAACGCGCGCGTGAGCGCGTCGCGGAGCGTCGTTTGCGCGAGCCGTGCGCCGGCCGCATCGACCAGATAAAACCATTCGAACTGATGGCCGGGCTCGAAACGGTTGTCGGCCGCGCCGAGCGGCAGTTCGGCGATGCAGCCGGTCGCCGGATCGACGAACGTGCGTTCGACGGCCGCTGCGGTGCGTGCCAGCGCATCGTCGAATGCGGTATCGCCGAATGCGTCGGCGGCCGCGAGCCATGCTTCGGTCAGATGCATCAGCGGATTCTGCAGCGCGCCGCTGCCCGACGACGAGAAGTCGGCCGCGCGCGCGGCGTCGAGCAGCGCGTCGCCCGGCTGCGGCGCAAAGCGGTCCTGAATCAGCGCGGCCGTCTCCTCGGCAACCGTGCGCGCGTCGCTGTCGCCCGATGCCGCATACCATGCGGCGCACGCGAAGACGACGAATGCGTGCGTGTACAGATCCTTCGTCGTGTCGAGCGGTGCGCCGTGCGCATCGACGCTGTAGAACCAGCCGCCGTGCTGCGCGTCGCGGAAGCGGCTGCGCAGCGTGTCGAACAGCACGGCCGCGTGCGCGGCATCGCCGGCCTGCGCGAACACGAACAGCTGCCGCGCACAGGCCATCGCGCGATAGCGCGTGACGGGCAGCGGCGCATGCGTGGCCGGATCGACGGCCTCGAACGGCAAACGTAATGTATGGTCGAACCCTGAACCTCGCCAGATCGGCAAGACGACGTGCGCGAAGTGGTGGCGCAATTGGGCGGCCTGGGCGGATGCGGAGTCGGAAACGGACATGGCGGGGTTGTGCGCTGGGATCGATTCGTGTCGGCGCGGCCCGAATCGGCGCGACCGGGCCCAAGGATAAAACATTCCGCGCGGCCGGCACCATAAAAAGGAGATAAATACGATGCTAGGCAACCTTGAACTCGTGATGCGGCTTGTGCTTGCCGCGGCGCTCGGCAGCGTGATCGGCTTCGAGCGCGAACGGCTGTCGTGGGCGGCGGGGCTGCGTACGCACATGCTGGTGTGCGTCGGCTCGGCGCTGATCATGATCGTGTCGGCGTTCGGCTTCGCGGACGTGCTCGGCCGCGAACATGTCGAGCTCGATCCGTCGCGGATGGCCGCGCAGGTCGTGTCGGGGATCGGCTTTCTCGGCGCGGGGTCGATCCTGCTGCGCGGCGAGATCGTGCGCGGGCTGACGACGGCCGCGAGCCTGTGGTCGGTCGCGGCGGTGGGGCTCGCGGTCGGCGGCGGGCTGTACGTCGGGGCGATTGCCGCGACGATCATCATCCTGATCATTCTGGCGGGCCTCAAGCCGCTCGAGCGGCGCTACTTCACGGTGCGGCAGCGGCGCCAGCTCGCGTTGACGGTGCTGGGCGGCACGCTGACCTTCGATTCGCTGCATGCGGCGCTGGGCCCCGATAGCGCGCGCGTGAAGCAGTTCATCGTGCAGCGCGCGGACGAAACCGGCGAACACGACGACGTGCGCATTGCGCTGGCGCGCGTATCGGATCTTGAATTTCGCGCGATTTGCGACAAACTGCGCGCGCTGCCGGGGGTGACGCGCTTCGACGACGGGCAGGGCGCGTCGGGCGATGAATAAGTGACAGGTCGTGCGACAATGGCCGGCCACCGATTCCGTTCGACATGCGGGTCCGCGCCGCGCGGGCCTCGCTATCCGATTGCCATGACCGAATCCGTTACCACGCCGCGCTCTCGTTCCCGTTCCGACCGTTCTTCGACACGCGCGCGTCAGCGTTCGGCTGCGGCCGCGCCCAGCGTGTCGGCGGCTGCCGCGCAGCCGGAGCGCGCG
>NZ_KV786848.1:0-6320 GCF_001806955.1 Burkholderia sp. HMSC10F09 | reverse complement strand
GGCGACGCGCGAGCGGCCTGAGCGCGCCGGTTGCGCCCGTCGCGGCGGCCGATGCTTACAGTCGCACGGGCGCGGCCGCGCGCGAAACCGATGGCGCGGGATGCGCGGCAGGCAAGGCCGGGCGCGCCAAGCGTTGTGCCAGGGCGACAAAACCGGCCGCCGCCGCGGATTCAATTTCTTTCAGCGGTCGGCCTGGTCTTATGATTCAGCCCACATCGCGCGCGCCATGAGCGTGGCGCGATCGCCACCCGGTTGCGCACGCGGCCGGCAATGAACGGAGACACCTACAAAAGGGCAAGCTCATGAAGCAGACCACCAGACTCGCAGCACTTGCAGGGGGCGCGGCGCTGGCTTTCGCCAGCCAGTACGCGGCGGCACAAAGCTCGGTCACGCTGTGGGGCGTCGCGGACGTCAGCGTTCGCTACCTCACCAACGCGAACGCGAACAACGACGGCCTGCTGCAGATGACCAACGGCGCGATCACGAACAGCCGCTTCGGCATCTACGGTACGGAAGATCTCGGCGGCGGCCTGAAGGCGCTGTTCAATCTCGAAAGCGGCGTGAACCTGCAGAACGGCGCATTCGCCGACAGCGGCCGCCTGTTCAACCGCGCTGCGTACGTCGGCCTGCAGAGCCCGTACGGCACGGTCACGCTGGGCCGTCAGAAGACGCCGCTGTTCGACCTGCTGTCGGACACCTACGATCCGCTGACCGTTGGCAACTACCTCGAAAACGCGTGGCTGCCGGTCGCACTCGGCGGCGGCCTGTATGCGGACAACCAGATCAAGTACACGGGCAAGTTCGCGGGCCTGACCGCGAAGGCGATGTACTCGACGGGCACGAACTACGAATCGACCGGCGCCGGCGGCTTCTCGGGCCAGATTCCGGGCTCGCTCGGCAAGGGCAATGCGTGGGGCGTGTCGCTGTCGTACGTGATGGGTCCGCTCAGCATCGCGGCCGGCGCGCAGCAGAACAGCGACAACTCGGCACGCAAGCAGACGATCTACCACGCGAACGTCGTCTACGCGTTCAGCAAGGCGAAGATCTACGCGGGCTACCTGCGCTCGAAGGACGACACGGGCTTCGTCGACAGCCTGCTCGCGCAGCAGACGATTCCGACCGCCAAGGGCACCGGCCGTATCGACGACGGTCCGTTTGCGGGCGTGAGCTGGCAGGTCAGCACGCCGCTGACGCTGACGGGCGCGTTCTACTACGACCACATGCGCAACGCGATGACCGCGAACGGCACGCTCGCGAGCGGCAACCGCTATGCGATCGTCGGTATCGCCGAATATGCGCTGAGCAAGCGCACCGAAATCTACGGCACGATCGACTTCAACAAGACGAACGGCGCGGCCAACGTCGAACTGCCGGGCCGCAGCAACCAGACCGGCATTGCGATCGGTCTGCGCAATATCTTCTGACGAACGTCGGATCGCCGACGCCGGACGCCAGTCCGGCGCAGCTCGAAGAGGCTCCCGCGGGAGCCTCTTTTTTTGCGCGCGCAACCTTCATATGCGTACGCGACTATTCGGCGAATGCTCCATTGCGCGAGGCCCGCGGCGTAAGCCGTTCGTCGGTATTGCCGAACATACTTTGACAGTGCGCGCGAGCGCTTTCCGCTACGCTGCCTGCATGGCTCCGGTACTTGCCGGTGCGTAACTTGTGTATCCGGCGATCACAGACACATTGCGCCGGATTTTTTCGTGTGACGATGCACGTCACGATTGCTCGAAAAGGGGTTGACGATGGGTATCCTGAACACCGTAGGTGAAATCGCCGGTGCCGTGGCGGCTGTCGAAGCGGCCGAGAAGCTCGACCCGGATGCGGGGCTGCTGACGAAGGCGGCCGCGGCCGTCGCGGGCTTCAAGGGCGCCGAAGCGCTCGAAGGGCTGCTCGAGAAGAAGGAAGACGCGACCGAACAGGCAGCGGACGACACGCAGGCGACGGACGGCAGCGACACGTCGCAGGCATGAGCATGGCGGCCGGTCCGGCCCGTTCGCGCAGCGTGCGCGAATGCGGCGGACCGGTGCCGCGCGACCGGCGCGCCGGACATGCGGTCGATCGGTGACGCATGACGACCCGGCAGTCGGATTGACCGGCGAGAGGCGACGTCTCTCGCCGTTTTTTATGCGCGCCCGCCGCGGGGCGTTCCGCACGAATTCCCGAATCTTGCTATCGTGCCGTCATCCTGATCGAGATGAGGGCATGCGATGGACTTCGACTACGACCTGTTCGTGATCGGCGCCGGCTCGGGCGGCGTGAGGCTCGCGCGGATGTCCGCGTCGTACGGCGCGCGCGTCGGCATTGCGGAGCAAGAACAGATCGGCGGCACGTGCGTGCTGCGCGGCTGCATCCCGAAGAAGCTGCTCGTCTATGCCTCGCATTACCCGCACGACATCGAGGACGCGAAGGGCTTCGGCTGGACCTTCGGCGCCGGCACGCTCGACTGGCATGCGCTGATCGCCGCGAAGGATCGCGAGATCAACCGGCTCAGCGACATCTACGTGAGCCTGCTGCGGCAATCGGGCGTCGACATGATCGCCGGGCGCGCGACGATCGTCGATGCGCATACGGTCGCCGTCGGCGAGCGGCGGATTCGCGCGCGCCACATCGCGATCGCGACCGGCTCGCGTCCGTCGCTGCCGCCGCGTCCGGGCATCGAGCACGCGATCACGTCGCGCGAAGCGCTGTCGCTCGACGCGCTGCCTGCGCGCATCGCGGTGGTCGGCGGCGGGTATATCGCGGTGGAGTTCGCGGGCATCTTCAACGGCTTCGGCAGCCGCGTCGACCTCTTCTATCGCGGCGAAACGATCCTGCGCGGCTTCGACGACGACGTGCGACAGTTCCTGTCCGACGAGATGGCGAAGCAGGGCATCGCAATTCATACGGGCGCGACGATCCAGGCGATCGAGCGCGCCGACGACGGCACGCTGAGCCTGCGTGTCGGCGAAGCAAAGCATGGCCCGTACGATGCGGTGCTGTACGCGACGGGCCGCGTGCCGAACGTCGAAGGGCTCGGCCTCGAGGCGGCGGGCGTCGTGCTCGATGCGCGCGGCGCGATCGCGGTCGACGCGTATTCGGCGACGTCGGTCGATTCGATCCACGCGATCGGCGACGTGACGTCGCGGCCGCAGCTCACGCCGGTCGCGACGCGCGACGGCGCGCTGCTCGCGATGACGCTGTTCGGCGGCCGCCGTGTCGCGACCGATCACGAATGGGTGCCCTCGGCCGTGTTCAGTCAGCCGGAAGTCGCGACGGTCGGCCTCACCGAGGCGCGCGCGCGCGAGCAGTACGGTGCGGTCGACATCTACCGCACGTCGTTCAAGGCGCTGCGCCATACGCTGTCGGGGCGCGACGAGCGCACGCTGATGAAGCTCGTCGTCGCGCGCGACAGCCAGCGCGTGGTCGGCGCGCACATGGTCGGCCGCGAGGCGGGCGAGATTATCCAGGGCATCGCGATCGCGATCCGCGCGGGCGCGACGAAGGCGCAGTTCGACGAAACGATCGGCATTCATCCGACGGCGGCCGAAGAGTTCGTGACGATGCGGCAGAAGGTGGCCGACTAGCGGGGTGGGTGCGAACGTGCGTGGGTGCGCACGCGCCCCGCGCGCTCAATGCACGCCGAACGCGTCGAGCAGCCGGTACCAGCTCATCGCGAGCACCAGCGCCGGCGTGCGCAGCGCGGCGCCGCCCGGAAAGTCGCGATGGCGGATCCGGCCGAACAGGTCGAAGCGGCTCGCCTGCCCGTCGATCGCCTCCGCGATCAGCTTGCCCGCCAGCGCGGTCGTGTTCACGCCGTGCCCCGAAAAGCCCTGCGCGAAATACAGCGTCGGCGCGATGCGGCCGAAGTGCGGCGCGCGGTTCATCGTGATGTCGACGAAGCCACCCCATGCGTAGTCGATCTTCACGTCGGCGAGCTGCGGGAACGTCTTCAGCATGTCGCGGCGCATCGCGTCCGCGAGATTGCGCGGCGGCAGCGTCGAATAGCTGACCTTGCCGCCCCACACGATGCGCGTGTCGGGCGCCGGCCGGAAATAGTCGAGCACGAAGCGGCTGTCGCAGATCGCCGCGCGTGCCGGCATCAGCGCGGCCGCGCGCGCGTCGCCGAGCGGTTCGGTCGCGATCACGTAGGTGCCGACCGGCATGATCTTTCTCGATAGTGCGGGCGCGAGCGTGCCGACGTAGGTATTGCAGGCGAGCACGACGTAGCGCGCGCGCACGTGGCCGCGTTCCGTCTCGACCAGGTGCCCGCCCGCGATGTCGCGCACGCGCGTCGCGCAGCTGTCCTCGTGAATGCGCACGCCGGCCTCGGTCGCCGCGCGCGCGAGCCCGAGCGTGTAATTGAGCGGATGCAGGTGGCCGCTGTCCGGGTCGTAAAGGCCGCCGCGATAGCGTGTCGACTGCACGTAGTCGCCCAGATCGGCACCGTCGACGAAGCGGAAACGGTCGTAGCCGAAGCGCGTCGCCGCTTCGTCGCGCCAGCGCTTCAGCGCATCGACGTCGCGTGCGGTATTCGCGGCGGTCAGGTAGCCCGGCACGAACGCGCAGTCGATGCGGTGCTGCGCGATGCGCGACTTCACGAGCGACAGCGTTTCGATGCCCATGTCCCAGATCCGCTTCACGTCCTCTTCGGGCATGAAGCGGCCGAACGTGTCGATGTCGCAGGCGAAGCCGCCGATCAGCTGCCCGCCGTTGCGGCCGCTCGCCGCCCAGCCGACGCGCGACGCCTCGAGCACGGTCACCGAATGGCCGCGCTCCGCGAGATTCAGCGCCGCCGACAGCCCCGTCAGCCCGGCGCCGATCACGCAGACGTCGGCGTCCGTGGCGCCGTCGAGCGGCGCGTGGCGCGTGACGTCGTTGGCGGTCGCGGCGTAGTACGACGCGGTGTGCGGCTGGTTCGCGAATGTCTGCATGGTCGAAAGACGAAGAAGAAGGAAGTCAGAACAGCTCGCGCACGCGGTGATAGAGCATGCCGAGTTCGAGCGCCGGTTGCCGCCAGGCGTCGCCGCCCGGAAAGCGGCGATGGCGCACGCGCGCGAACAGGTCGAAGGTGCGCGTGTCGCCGGCGATCGCGTCGGCGATCGCGCGGCCCGCGATGCCGGTCAGCGCGACGCCGTGCCCGCTGAAGCCTTGCACGTAGAAGAAGTTCGGATCGAGCGCGCCGAAGTCCGGCGCGCGGTTGCGCGTGACGTCGACGAAGCCGCCCCACGCATGCGCGACGCGCACGTCGGCGAGCTGCGGGAACACGCGCACCATGCGCTGCCGGATCGCATCGGCGAGCGTGTCGGGCGACGCGCCGGCCGAATTCGCGCGGCCGCCGAACAGCATCCGGTTGTCGGCCGACAGCCGGAAGTAGTCGAGAAAGAAATTGTTGTCGCACACGGCTTCGCGCCGGGCGATCAGTGCATCCGCGCGATCCTGCGCGAGCGGTTCGGTCGCGATGATGTACGACGCGATCGGCGCGATGCGCGCGGCCGTCGCGGCCGGCAGGATGCCGCCCGGCCCCGCGTTGCAGCACGACACGACGAAGCGGCAGCGCACTTCGCCGCCGGGCGTACGCACGACGGGCCGTGCCCCGCGCACGACGTCGAGCGCCGGCGTATGCGCGTGCAGGGCGACGCCTTCGCGGCGCGCGGCATCGGCGAGACCGAGGCAGTACTTCAGCGGATGCAGATGGCCGGACAGCGGATCGTGGACGCCGGCGAGATAGCGCGTCGAGGCGATGCGCGTGCGGATCGCATCGGCATCGAGCCACGCGAGCGACGGATGGCCCCAGCGCGACGTCGCCGCGTCCATCCACGCGCGCAAGGCGTCGACGCCGCGCGGCTTCGTCGCGACCGTCAGATAGCCGCGCGTGAAGTCGCAGTCGATGCCGTAGCGCGCGATCCGCTCGGCGATCAGCGCGAGGCCGTCGAACGACAGCGACCACGCGGCGCGCGCACCGTCGGCGCCGAGCTGCCGCTCGATTTCGTCGTCCTTCGCGAAACCCGCGATCGCCTGGCCGCCGTTGCGGCCGGATGCGCCCCAGCCGGGACGGTGCGCGTCGATCACCGCGACCGATAGCCCGCGCGCGCGGCAGTCGAGCGCCGTCGAGAGCCCGGCGAAACCGGCGCCGATCACGCAGACGTCGACGTCGAGCGTGCCGTCGAGCGGCGCATCGTCGGCCGCGCGTACGACCGACGCTTCGTAGTACGAGTCGCGCGCGAGCGCATCGGCGCGGCGGGCAAAAGACTGCTTCATGAACGGACTCCTGAATGGCGACCGGCGGCGGTCGTGGGGCGCCGCGCGCCGGCCGGCCGAAACGGCGCGGGGCGCGC
>NZ_KV786847.1:0-24279 GCF_001806955.1 Burkholderia sp. HMSC10F09 | reverse complement strand
ATAGAGCCCCTCGTCCTCCATCAACCGATGGATGAAATGCCAGTCGGTATCGTGCTGGCGCGTGTACGAGCGGTTCGGCAGCGGCTTGGATAGCGCGAAGCGGAAGTGGCCCTGCGCTTGCGGATGGCAGTTCAGGACGTCGGAGATGATCTGATCGACTGCCGCGTCGTTCCAGATGCGCTGATCGCGGCGAAACTTCAGAAAATGGGTGAAATCGGCGAACGTGAGCTGATAGGTTGTCAGCCCACCGTCGGCGCCGAGTCGGCGCGCGGTATGCACGTAGCCGTTGATCGGCCGGTAGCTGCGATCGGCCTGCTGGAGCCAGAGCGTGATCGGCTGCGCGATCAGTTTTTTGAGTTCCAGATCGCTGTCGGTCGACAGCACGTCGAGCGCGAATTCGTACGCGCGCCCAATGCGCGAACGCCCGACCGCGCGCTGTACGGCGAGGACATTGGCTCCCAGCGGCGTATCGAGCTTCAACAGCCGGTCCTGCTGAAGCAACCCGCCGCGCAATGCGGCAATTGTGTTCTGCATGTTCATGGCTACGGCCTTTTCTTCTTTTGACGCACCCTCGGCGGCGCGAGCATTCGACTTCGCTCGCGCGATTTTACAGACAAATCTCGGCGTTTCTCGTAAAACTGACCTGATTTAAAAGAGCGGTAATTCGAACGCGCCAAAAATCGTTTTGCGTGCCACCGCGCGGATCCGTCGCCGTTGCTTTTTGCCGTTGAAATCGATTGCAATCAGGGCCAATTCGACTTTCGGCGCGGCCCAGTTGCGAGTAGTGTCGACGTGCCGTATTTCGGCCGCGGCCGGCCGCGACCGCTGCCCGGGCTCGCCCAACCACACACTGAACTACTGGAGATCCGCGATGAAACGTACGAAGTTCCTGCTGTCGGGCCTGCTGCTCGCGTCGGCCCTCGGCTTTACGGCCGTCACCGCCCACGCCGAAGACCTGCTCGACTCCGTGAAGAAGGCCGGCGTGCTGCGCGTCGGCCTCGAAGGCACGTATCCGCCGTTCAACTCGCGCGGCACGTCGGGGCAGCTCGAGGGCTTCGACGTCGACGTCGCCAATGCGGTGGCCGGCAAGCTCGGCGTGAAGACGCAGTTCATCCCGACCGAATGGAGCGGCATCATCGCGGGCCTGCAGGCCGGCAAGTTCGACGTGATCGTGAACCAGGTGACGATTACGCCGCAGCGCAAGGAAGCACTCGACTTCAGCGAGCCGTACACGTATTCGGCTGCACAGCTGATCCAGCGCAAGGACGACAAGCGCGACTTCAAGTCGCTCGAGGATTTCAAGGGCAAGAAGCTCGGCGTGACGCTCGGCACGAACTACGATCAGATGGCGCGCAGCGTGCCCGGCATCGAGGTGCAGACGTATCCGGGCGCGCCGGAAAAGCTGCGCGATCTGGCCGCGGGCCGGATCGAGGCGACGCTCGACGATCGGCTGATGCTGCCGTACATGATCAAGACGTCGAATCTGCCGCTGCGTGCCGGTGCGGTGCTGAACGGCGGCAAGCAGGAGATGGCGATCCCGTTCCGCAAGGGCAATCCGAAGTTCGAGAAGGCGATCAACGATGCGCTGGAGTCGCTGCGCAAGGATGGCACGCTGAAGAAGATCTCGATGCACTGGTTCGGCAGCGATGTGACGGTGCCGGTCGCGCAGTAAGCGGTTCGCCGCGGTTTCGTTGCGTCACGCCGTTCGCTGGTGCGGCGGCTTGACGCGTTTCTGCGGTTCTGTACCGGGCTCTTCTGTTCCGGTCTCCTCCGTTTCGTCTCCGTCAAGCCGCCTCGTCGAAGCGTGCGAGCAGCATCTGGCCGATCGGTGTCAATGCGGGGCGCGCCGCTACCGCGTTCATGCGCGCTTGCGTATCGTCAACCAGACGCTTTTCGACGAGAACGGTGAAGGCCGGGTTGGATCGATCGACGCTGTCCGGCGCGCGGGCGACGCGAAGCAGCATCGAAAATTCATGCGGACTCAACATGACGGTTGTCTCCTGATCGTTCGCGATTCATTCAGGATGAATCGGCGTCGATCGTGTCTTTGAATGGAACGGTGCAATACACGAAACGGTGCGCGTGCCGGGAGCGAGATCCCGGACGCCCTTAGGCGACGCGGGCACGTCGTCGCTCGAGGGTTGCGCACGCCCTGACGCGCGAACGTATCGCCGCGGATTCAGGTACGCATGTACGGATGTTGCGGGAGCCTTTCTGTCTGGCAAAAAAGCCCGGGAAACAATACATTGGCACCCGAATTGCACGCGAGGCCGCGCCAGGAAGGAGCAACCTTATGGGCGCATCGTGACGCGACCGTGACATGAAGACGGGGGAGCAACGAGGCGGTATGCGCGCGGCCGGTTTCGCCGTCCGTCTGATTGCGGCCGATGACATGCATCGGGTTTGCGCCGTAGTGCCGGAACACGACGGGGATCGCGGCAACGGAGCCGAAAACCTCAAGCCCGGGGATACGGGAAAACGGCAGGGTCGGTTTTATTGGATTTGCCGTTGTGGCACGCGTCGGCCCGGCCGACAGCTTGACCTCCGCACGACGGCGATTCGTGCGCGCCCGTCATCTTGGACGAGCCGTCTGCGAGCACGGTCTCATCGTTTGGAAACGTGAGTGGCTTATCGGAAACGCGAAGGGGTTACGCAAACATCGCGTAACCCCTTGATTTTACTGGTGCCGGCTGCAGGACTCGAACCCGCCACCTGATGATTACAAATCAACTGCTCTACCAGATGAGCTAAGCCGGCGTAAGCGCGAGATTCTACCTCATTTCACGATCTTGAGGCGAGGCCTGCTGCTGCCTTTCGACCCGTCGCCGTCGCTCTTCGGCGGCTCGTCCGCGCCCTCCGACGGCTCCTCGTTGGCACCTGCATCGCCGACCGGCGTCAGCCCGGCCGACGACTCGCCGCGCTGCGCATCGTCCGCGTGCTCGGCATCGTCGTCGAACGCACCGGAATCCTCGCCCTCACCGGCCACCGCATCGACCTGAAACGCCATCCCCTGCCCGTTCTCGCGCGCATAGATCGCGAGCACGTTCGCCACGGGAATCTCGATCTTGTGCGCCTTGCCGGAGAACCGCGCAGTAAACTCGACCCACTCGTTGCCCATCTGCAGCTGGCTCGTCGCCTCGAAACTGATATTGAGCACGATCTCGCCGTCACGCACGAACTGACGCGGCACGCGTGTCGAATTGTCGACCCTCACCGCGATATGCGGCGTGTAACCGTTATCGGTGCACCACTCATACAGCGCGCGCAGCAGATAAGGCTTCGTTGAAATCTCTTGCATCACAATCCTCGAACCCGGGGCGGGCAAGGCGGCATCCCGCACTGCCCGCCCCGTCATGCCTTCATTGCATCATCAGCGACGCATGACCTTTTCGGACGGCGTCAGTGCTTCGATGTACGCCGGACGGCTGAAGATCCGCTCGGCATACTTCATCAGCGGCGCAGCATTCTTCGACAGCTCGATCCCGTAGTGGTCCAGACGCCACAGCAGCGGCGCGATCGCGACGTCGAGCATCGAGAATTCCTCGCCGAGCATGTACTTGTTCTTCACGAAGATCGGCGCGAGCTGCGTCAGGCGATCGCGGATCGCGAGGCGCGCCTTCTCGTGGTTCTTCTCCGCCGCCTTGCCCTTCTCGTTCTCGAGCGTGCTGACGTGGACGAACAGTTCCTTCTCGAAGTTGAGCAGGAACAGACGCGCACGCGCGCGCTGCACCGGGTCGGCCGGCATCAGCTGCGGATGCGGGAAGCGCTCGTCGATGTACTCGTTGATGATGTTCGATTCGTACAGGATCAGGTCGCGCTCGACGAGAATCGGCACCTGGCCGTACGGGTTCATCACCGAAATGTCTTCCGGCTTGTTGAACAGGTCGACGTCGCGAATCTCGAAGTCCATGCCCTTCTCGAACAGCACCAGCCGGCAACGCTGGGAGAACGGGCAAGTTGTGCCGGAATACAGAACCATCATATTTGCGTTTCCTCAAAAAAGCCGAGGGCCGGCGCGCGGCGAAACCCGTTGCGCGAGTTCCGCGTTGCGCCGGCCCCACGCCGGTCAGGCGTGATTACTTGATATCTTTCCAGTACGCGGCATTGAGCCGCCAGGCCAGGAAAGTCAGGACACCGAGAAAGATCAGCACCCATACGCCGAGGCGCTTGCGGGTCTGCTGAGCCGGCTCGGCCATCCACGTCATGTACGCCACCAGGTCGGCAACGGCAGCATCATAATCGGGCGGCGACAGCGTGCCCTGCGTGACCTGCTGAAAGCCGACGAGCGTACGCACCTTCTCGCCCGTCTCCTCGTCCGTCTTTTCCTCGAATTTCGCGGCGCGCTGCCCCTGCAACTGCCAGAGCACATGGGGCATGCCGACGTTCTCGAACACCGCGTTGTTCCAGCCGGTCGGCCGCGTATCGTCGCGGTAGAAACTCCGCAGATACGTATACAGCCAGTCGCGGCCGCGCGCGCGCTCCTCGACCGACAGGTCGGGCGGCGTGGTGCCGAGCCAGTTCTTCGCGTCTTCGGGCCGCATCGCGACGGTCATCGTGTTGCCGACCTTGTCGGTCGTGAACAGGAGATTCTTTTCGATCTCCTTCTGGGATATGCCCAGATCCGTCAGACGGTTGTAGCGCATCAGGTTCGCGCTATGGCAGTTCAGGCAATAGTTTACAAACAATTGCGCGCCGTGCTGAAGCGAAACGAGATTTTCCGTGTTATCGGGCGCCCGGTCGAGCGGAAAATTGCCCTCCGCCGACGCGGCGGGCGCGCCCAGCAGCGCACACGCGGTCGCGCCGATCAGCGCGAGCGTCGAAAGCAGTTTCTTCATGTCGTTCTCTCCTCGCTCACGTTAATGGGGCTTGAAGCGCACCCGTTCCGGCGGCTGCTTGAACGTGCCAAGCGGCGTCCAGACCGGCATGCCGAGGAAGAACGCGAAATAGATCAGCGCGCAGACCTGCGCAATCAGCGTCGCGGCCGGCGACGGCGGCCGTGTGCCGAGGAACGCGAGGGTCAGGAAGGCGGCGACGAAGATCCCGAGAAATACCTTGTGGAACAGCGGCCGGTAGCGGATAGACTTCACCGGACTGCGGTCGAGCCACGGCAGGAAGAACAGCGTGATCACCGCCGAACCCATCACGACGACGCCCCAGAACTTCGATTCCGTCAGATACATGAATACGACGATCGCGGCGGCCAGCACGGGCAGACCGATCTTCCACTTGCCGCGCGCGCGGATCAGCGCAAGCACGCCGAGCAGCGCGATCACGATCATCAGCACGATCTTGAACGGGTCGGTGGTCGCGCGCAGCATCGCGTAGAACGCGGTGAAATACCAGACCGGCGCGATTTCGGGCGGCGTCTGCAGCGGGTTCGCCGGCACGAAGTTGTTCGACTCGAGGAAGTAGCCGCCCATTTCCGGCGCGAAGAACACGATCAGCGCGAACACCATCAGGAACACGCAGACGCCGAAGAAGTCGTGCACCGAGTAGTACGGATGGAATGGGATGCCGTCGAGCGGAATGCCGTTCGCGTCCTTCTTCGCCTTGATCTCGATGCCGTCGGGGTTGTTCGATCCGACCTCGTGCAGCGCGACGAGGTGCGCGACGACGAGCCCGACCAGCACGAGCGGAATCGCGATCACGTGGAACGCGAAGAAGCGGTTCAGCGTGACGTCCGACACGACGTAGTCGCCGCGAATCCACAGCGACAGGTCGGGGCCGACGAACGGGATCGCCGAGAACAGGTTCACGATCACCTGCGCGCCCCAGAACGACATCTGGCCCCACGGCAGCAGGTAGCCGAAGAATGCCTCGGCCATCAGGCAGAGAAAGATCGCGCAGCCGAAGATCCAGACGAGCTCGCGCGGCTTGCGGTACGAGCCGTACATCAGCCCGCGGAACATGTGCAGATACACGACGACGAAGAACATCGACGCGCCCGTCGAGTGCATATAGCGGATCAGCCAGCCCCACGGCACCTCGCGCATGATGTACTCGACCGATGCGAACGCGAGCATCGAGTCGGGCTTGTAGTTCATCGTCAGGAAGATGCCGGTGACGATCTGGTTGACGAGCACCAGCAGCGCGAGCGAGCCGAAGAAGTACCAGAAGTTGAAGTTCTTCGGCGCGTAGTACTCGGAAACGTGCTTCTTCCAGGTGGTCGTCAGCGGGAAGCGCTGGTCGATCCAGCCGGTGAGACCTGTCGTGGAGACTTCCTTGTTGTCGGCCATCACGCTTCTCCTTTCTCGTCCTTGCCGATCACGAGGGTCGTCGCCGACGTGAACATATAGGGCGGGATGTCGAGATTCTGAGGCGCCGGCTTGTTCTTGAACACGCGGCCGGCAAGGTCGTACGTCGAACCGTGGCACGGGCAGAGGAAACCGCCCGGCCAGTCGTCCGGCAGGTTCGGCTGCGGACCCGGCGTGAAGCGCTGGCTCGGCGTGCAGCCGAGGTGCGTGCACACGGCCATCACGACGAGAATGTTCTTGCGATCGGCCCGCGAGCGATATTCGTTCGCGCAGTACGCGGGCAACGGCATCGAATACGGGGATTTCGTGTTGGGGTCGGCGACTTCCTTGTCGGCCTTGACCACGTCGGCCAGCATCGCGTCGGTACGATTGAGGACCCACACGGGCTTGCCGCGCCACGGCACGGTGATCATTTCGCCGGGCTTCAGGCCGCTGATATCGACCTCGACCGGCGCCCCGGCCGCTTTGGCTTTCGCGGACGGCGCCAGCGACGCCGCGAAAGGTATGACGGTGGCAACGCCTCCTACGCCACCTGCTACGGATGTCGCAATCAGCCAGGTACGGCGGCCGCTGTCGACGCGTTTCTCTTCCTTGTCTCGCATCACACGCCCCACTTCTGAGTTGGATTTACCGTCACGACTTTCCATTCCGCCGCTAGTTTGCGCGAATGGAGTCGCCATTTACAAGGCCCGACGGCAAAAATCCCCTCGAAGTGATTGATAGTTAAGGGTTTTCCCCCACTATAGGAGCAGTTAACTCACAGGCGTTTTAAGCGAGCGCTTCATAGACGCTTTTCGATGCGCCGCCGCAATTCCGGCCGTCAGACCGGATTGTGAATATCGATGAACAGGTGTTCGAGGTCGAATTGCTCCGACAAATGCGCACCAAGTGCCTGGATTCCGTAGCGTTCCGTCGCATGGTGCCCTGCGGCAACGTAGGCGACGCCGCTCTCCGCGACCGTATGCGTGACGAATTCGGATACCTCGCCGGTCAGGTACACGTCGGCGCCGGCCTCGATCGCCGCGTCGAAATAGCTCTGCGCCGCGCCGGTGCACCACGCGATGCGGCGCAGCTGCATGTCGCGGTCGCCGAGCACGAGCGGTGCGCGGCCGAGCGTGTTCTCGACCTTCGCGACGAAGTGCTCGAGCGTGACGGGCATCGGCAGCGTAGCCATCCAGCCGAGATCGCCGTCGCCGAAATGCGACTCGCCGATCAGGCCGAGCTTCGCACCGAGCTGCGCGTTGTTGCCGAACTCCGGATGCGCGTCGAGCGGCAGATGGAACGCGAACAGGTTAAGGTCGTTCGCCAGCAGCAGCTTCAGGCGCTGGTACTTGCGGCCGGTGATCTGCGGTGCCTCGTTGCGCCAGAAATAGCCGTGATGGACGAGGACCGCATCGGCGCCCCACTCGAGCGCCGCTTCGAGAAACGCGACCGAAGCCGTCACGCCGGTCGCGATCTTCTCGATCTTGCGGCGCCCCTCGACCTGCAGCCCGTTCGGGCAATAGTCCTTGAAGCGCGCGGTTTCGAGGGTATTGTTCAAGTACAATTCAAGTTCGATCCGATCCATATAAACCTCTAATCCATTCAGATGCTTAGACGCTTCTGGCTGTTCTTCGCGCAAGCGGTCACGGTGCTGCTCGCGCTGATGTTCATCGTCGTGACGCTCAAGCCGCAATGGCTGCAACGTCAGGGACAGCTCGGCAAGCAGCTCGCCACGCCGATCGTCGCGCTGCGCGAAGTCGCGCCGGGCAGCATCGGCGGTGCAGCGGCGACCACGTCGTACGCCGATGCCGCGCAAAAGGCGATGCCGGCAGTCGTCAACGTATTCTCGAGCAAAGACGGCTCGCTGCCGCCCGATCCGCGCGCGAAAGATCCGCTGTTTCGCTATTTCTTCGGCGACCGCAACGCGCGCAAGCAGCAGGACGAACCGGCGGCCAATCTCGGCTCGGGCGTCATCGTGAGCCCGGAAGGTTACATTCTAACGAACCAGCACGTCGTCGACGGCGCCGACCAGATCGAAGTCGCGCTCGCCGACGGCCGTACCGCCACCGCGAAGGTGATCGGCAGCGATCCCGAAACCGATCTCGCGGTGCTGAAGATCAACATGACGAATCTGCCGACGATCACGCTCGGCCGCTCCGACCAGGCACGCGTCGGCGATGTCGTGCTCGCGATCGGCAACCCGTTCGGCGTCGGCCAGACGGTCACGATGGGCATCATCAGCGCGCTCGGCCGCAACCACCTCGGGATCAACACGTTCGAGAACTTCATCCAGACCGACGCGCCGATCAACCCCGGCAACTCGGGCGGCGCGCTCGTCGACGTGAACGGCAACCTGCTCGGAATCAACACCGCGATCTACTCGCGCTCGGGCGGCTCGCTCGGCATCGGCTTCGCGATTCCGGTGTCGACCGCGCGCACGGTGCTCGAGAGCATCATCACGACCGGCTCGGTCACGCGCGGCTGGATCGGCGTCGAACCGCAGGACGTGACGCCGGAAATCGCCGAGTCGTTCGGGCTTCAGCAGAAATCGGGCGCGATCGTCGCGGGCGTGCTGCAGGGCGGCCCGGCCGACAAGGCCGGCATCAAGCCGGGCGACATCCTCGTGACGGTCAACGGCGAGGACATCACCGATACGACGAAGCTGCTGAACGTCGTCGCGCAGATCAAGCCCGGCACGTCGACGAAGGTGCACGTGGTACGCAAGGGCAAGCAATTCGACGTCAACGTCGTGATCGGCAAGCGTCCGCCGCCGCCGAAGCAGACGCTCGACGATCAGGACAGCGACACCGAGTAACGCGCGCCGCGCGGCCGGCATGGCGCACCGCGGTGCGCGGGCCGGCAGCCGCCGCGATCGCAAACGGCGGACACGCAACGAAAAAGGGCAGCCGGCAGGCTGCCCTTTCTACTTTCGAGCGCGACGTGCAAGCGGCGCGGTGCACGTCGGCCGGCATGATCGGCCCGCCGCTCAACTCGCGGCGCCGTTCTCCGCTTCGGCCTCGGCGCTCGGCTTCGGCACGAAGAATCGCGCGGCGAGAATGCCGGCCTCGTACAGCACGACGAGCGGCAACGCGAGCATCAGTTGCGAAAATACGTCCGGCGGCGTGACGACCGCCGCGACGACGAACGCGCCGACGATCACGTACGGCCGGATTTCCTTCAGCTTCTGCAGCGTCAGCACGCCCATCCGCACGAGCAGCACGACGACGATCGGCACTTCGAACGTGACACCGAACGCGATGAACATCCCGAGCACGAAACTCAGGTAGTTGTCGATATCGGTCGACATCTCCGCGCCGAGCGGGGCGTTGTAGTGCGCCATCACGCGGAAGATCGTCGGGAACACGAGGAAGTACGCGAACGCCATCCCGCAGAGGAACAGCACGTAGCTGCTGCCGACGAGCGGCGCGACGAGCTTCTTCTCGTGCTGGTACAGCCCGGGCGCAACGAATGCCCAGATCTGGTACAGCACGACCGGCAGCGCGATCACGAGCGCGACGAGCATCGTGACCTTCATCGGCACGAAGAACGAGCCCGTCACGTCGGTGACGATCATCTTGCCGCCCTTCGGCAGATTCTCCATCAGCGGCCGCGCGAGCAGCCGGAAGATGTCGGGCGCCCAGTAGACGAGCCCGAGAAACACGACGATGACGGCCAGCCCCGCGCGGATGATGCGATCGCGGAGCTCGACGAGATGGGAAATGAAGGTTTCTTCCGGAGCGTCGTCCGGATTCTGCTGGGGGTCGCTCACACCGGCCCTCGGTAGGATTGACGAGCGCGCATGCGCTCAGCTCAGAAGAAGCGCGCCGGCCGGCGCAGGCTCGCCGGCTGGTGCCGCGCGACGCGCGCCGCGCCCGATTGCACGTGCGTGCGGCGCGTCGTGGCGCGCTTGTACCAGACCGGCGTCGCGCTCTGCTTCACGCGCCAGTTGCGCCGCTTCGGCGCCGACGCCGCGACGCTGCCGCGCCATGCCGGGGCGGCCGGCTGCGGCTCGGATTCCGACGAAGCCGACGTGCCGTGCACCGCATCGTTCAGACCGCCGATCGCCGCATTCCACGATTCGTTGAGGTCCTTCTCGTGCTCGCGCAGGTTGTCGTGAATCGTCGTCTCGACGTTGCGCGCCGCCGTCTCGAAATCGCTTTTCATCGTGCGCAGCGCATCGAGCTCGATTTCGCGCGAGACCTCGGCCTTCACGTCGTTGATGTAGCGCTGCGCGCGGCCGAACAGCGCGCCGGCCGTGCGCGCAACGCGCGGCAGGCGCTCGGGGCCGAGCACCACGAGCGCGACGACGCCGATCAGCGCCATCTTCGAAAGACCGAGATCCAGCATCGCGAATGCCTGTCAGCGCCGGCGTTACGCCTTGTTCGAATCGGAACGCGTCGTTTCCTTCGCGTTCACGTCCACCGTGCCCGACCGCGGCAGCTGCTGCGCGTCGGCCGGCGCATCGCCGTCCTTCATGCCGTCCTTGAAGCCCTTCACCGCGCTGCCGAGATCGTTGCCGATATTGCGCAGCTTCTTCGTGCCGAAAACCAGCGCGACGATCAGCAGCACGATCAGCCAGTGCCAAATGCTCAATCCACCCATGATGAAACCTCTCCTCAACCACGCCGCGTGCGGCGCAAATCGCCGGCGACGCGCCGGCTTCGACTGTCAATGCGGAAAATGCCCCGCGCCGTCAACCCATCCGCTGCCACGGACGCGGGCCGGCCAGGATGTGCGCGTGCAGATGGTAAACCTCCTGCCCGCCGCCGGGGCCCGTGTTGATCACGGTGCGGAAACCCGTTTCGCCGCCCGTATACGCGACGCCCAGTTGGTCGGCAAGCCGCGCGACGAGCACCATCAGCCGGCCGAGCATCGGCGCGTCGTCGTCGGTCGCCGCCGACAGCGTCGGCAGATGGCGACGCGGGATCACGAGCACGTGCGTGTCGGCCGCCGGGCGGATGTCGCGGAACGCGACGAATTCGTCGTCCTCGTGCACTTTCGTGCTCGGGATTTCGCCTGCCGCGATCTTGCAGAACAGGCAATTCGGATCGTGACTCATGTTGCTCCTGCTGGTGCCCGCACGCGGCCCGTCAGAACCAGGCCTGCGGATCGAGCGCCTTGTTGTCGTTCAGGTACAGCCAACCCTTGATGATACGGTACAGCGTCCAAATCCACGTGACAAACATCACCGCGAACCCGACCGCCACGAACGCGAGCGCGAATCCGATCACGTAGGCGATCAGCGCGCGCCAGAACGTGCGGATCTGCCACTCGAAGTGATCGGCGTACGCCGTGCCGGCCACGTCGCCGCGCTTCACGTAGTTGATGATGATCGCGATGATGCCCGTGATTCCGCCGGTCAGCCAATGGATCGCGTACAGCGCATACAGCACATGCGTGAGCGTGCGCAGCCCCTTCAGGCGTTCGGCCTCCGCCGCGGCGGACACCGCCGGCGGCGGAAACTGGCTCGGCGTATCGGTCATGATGCTACCCCCGTCAGATGACAATTCTTACAGCTTACCGCACGACCGCCATCGGCGCGGGCCGCAGCACGTCAGCCGCCGTTTGCCTCGCGCTCGCGGCGCTTGCGCAGCGCCTTCTCCTCGATCCCCGACAGCCCTTCGCGCCGCTCGAGCTCGGCGATCACGTCGGCCGGGCTCAGATCGAAATGCGACAGCATCACGAGGCAATGGAACCAGAGATCGGCGACCTCGCCGACCAGCGCGGACGGCGCGCCGCCCTGGCGCACGTCCTTCGCGGCCAGCACGACTTCGGTCGCCTCTTCGCCGATCTTCTTCAGCACTGCGTCGTCGCCCTTGTGGAACAGGCGCGATACGTACGATTGTTCGGGATCGCCGCCCTTGCGGCTGTCGATCACGCCGGCGAGGCGCAGCAGCGTGTCTTCGGTCGATTGCGTCATTTGTAGATATGTTCGGGGTCTTTCAGCACCGGATCGACCGCGACCCAGTCGCCTGCGTCGACAGTGCCTTCGAATTTCTGGAAAAAGCACGAATGCCGGCCGGTGTGGCAGGCAATGCCCGACACCTGCTCGACCTTCAGCAGTACGACGTCTTCGTCGCAGTCGAGCCGCACCTCGTGCACGTGCTGCACGTGGCCCGACTCCTCGCCCTTGAACCACAGGCGCTTGCGCGAGCGCGAATAATAGACCGCGCGCCGCGTCTCGATCGTCTTCGCCAGTGCTTCGCGGTTCATCCACGCGAACATCAGCACGTCGTTCGTCGACGCTTCCTGTGCGATCACGGGCACGAGGCCGTTGTCGTCCCAGCGGACCTTGGCGAGCCACGCGGGCAGCGGTTTCGTTTCGGTATTCATCACAGCCTCACCGGGATGCCCTGCTCGGCCATGAAGCGCTTCGCTTCGCCGACCGTGTGCTCGCCGTAGTGGAAGATGCTCGCGGCGAGCACCGCATCCGCACGGCCGTCCTTGATGCCGTCGGCCAGATGCTGCAGCGAGCCGACGCCGCCCGATGCGATCACCGGCACCGGCACCGCGTCGGACACGCCGCGCGTGAGCGCGAGGTCGAAGCCCGACTTCGTGCCGTCGCGGTCCATGCTCGTGAGCAGGATCTCGCCCGCGCCGAACTCGGCCATCTTGCGCGCCCATTCGATCGCGTCGAGGCCCGTGCCCTTGCGGCCGCCGTGCGTGAACACTTCCCAGCGCGGCGGCTCGCCGTCGGCCGACACGCGCTTCGCGTCGATCGCGACAACGATGCACTGCGAACCGTACTTGTCGGCTGCGTCGCGCACGAGCTGCGGATTCGCGACAGCCGACGAATTCATGCTGACCTTGTCCGCGCCCGCGTTGAGCAGCCGCCGCACGTCCTCGACGGCGCGCACGCCGCCGCCGACCGTCAGCGGGATGAAGACCTGCGACGCGACGGCCTCGATGATCGGCAAGATCAGGTCGCGCTGGTCGGACGTCGCGGTGATGTCGAGGAACGTCAGTTCGTCGGCGCCCTGCTCGTCGTAGCGGCGGGCGATCTCGACGGGGTCGCCCGCATCGCGCAGTTCGACGAAGTTGACGCCCTTGACGACACGCCCGGCAGTCACGTCCAGGCAGGGGATGATGCGTTTAGCTAGAGCCATGATGTTGCGCCAAATGCCGCGACGGGGACGGCCGGTTACGGCCGGTCGGGCGGCCGGTTGCGGACGTCTCGCACGAGACGCCCGGTCGGGCCGCCCGCAGGCGGCCCCGGCGAAAGCGAAGAACGCGCTCAGGCGTCGTCGAGCTCGCCGTTCAGTTCATCGGCACGCCGTTGCGCGGCCGCGAAATCGAGATCGCCGGAGTAGATCGCGCGACCGCAGATCACACCTTCGACACCTTCTTCTTCCACTTCGCAGAGCTTGTCGATGTCTTCGAGGTTCGACAGGCCGCCGCTCGCGATCACCGGAATGCCGACCGCCTGCGCGAGCTTCACGGTCGCGTCGATGTTGATGCCCTGCAGCATTCCGTCGCGGCCGATGTCGGTGTAGACGATCGATTCGACACCGTAATCCTCGAACTTCTGCGCGAGGTCGATCACTTCGTGGCCGGTCAGCTTGCTCCAGCCGTCGGTCGCGACCTTGCCGTCCTTCGCGTCGAGGCCGACGATGATGTTGCCCTGGAACGCCGTGCAGGCGTCGCGCAGAAAGCCCGGATCCTTCACGGCCGCCGTGCCGATGATCACGTACGACAGGCCCGCGTCGAGATACTTCTCGATCGTCTCGAGGCTGCGAATGCCGCCGCCGAGCTGCACCGGGATTTCATCGCCGACTTCGTCGAGGATCGCTTCGATCGCATCGAGATTCTTCGGCTTGCCGGCGAATGCGCCGTTCAGGTCGACGAGATGCAGCCGCCGGGCGCCGAGATCGACCCACTTGCGGGCCATCGCCGCCGGGTCCTCGGAGAAAATCGTGGCCTGGTCCATATCGCCCTGTTTGAGGCGCACACACTGACCGTCTTTGAGATCGATGGCCGGAATCAGCAGCATAGCAATCGGGTGTCGTCGTGGAAAAAGAAAAGAATCCGGCGCGTACCGGCCAAACCGGTGCCGCGCCGTCTCGCTAGTTTAGTACAACTCTTTCGGCGCCTACGCGCGCGAGCCCCGTACGACGGGCGTTTCCGGCCCGTCGACTGTGGCTCGCGCACCACGTTTACGGTTTCCAGTGTACGAAGTTGCGATACAGACGCAACCCGACCTCCGCACTTTTTTCCGGGTGGAATTGGGTCGCGAAGATGTTGTCGCGCGCGACCGCGGACGTAAACGGCGCGCCGTACGCCGTTTCGCCGACCGTATGCGCCGGATCGTCCGGCGTCACGTAATAGCTGTGCACGAAATAGAAATACGCATCGTCGGGCACGCCGTCCCACAGCGCGTGTGCGCGCGACTGGCGCACGCGGTTCCAGCCCATCTGCGGAACCTTGAAGCGCGAGCCGTCGTCCTGCAGCCGGCCGTCGAGTTCGAAGCGCACGACCTTGCCGGGCAGCAGCCCGAGCCCCTTCGTGTCGCCTTCCGCGCTCCAGTCGAACAGCATCTGCTCGCCGACGCACACGCCGAGCAGCGGCTTCGTGCGCGACGCTTCGACGACGGCCTCCTGCAGGCCCGATTCGCCGAGGCAGCGCATGCAGTCCGGCATCGCGCCCTGGCCCGGCAGCACGACGCGGTCGGCTGCGCGAATCGCGGCCGGCGTATCGACGATCGCCACGTCGGCGGCCGGCTCGGCCTTCTTGAGCGCCTGCGCGACCGAGCGCAGGTTGCCCATCCCATAATCCACAATCGCAATCGAAGTTTTCATCTCAGTGCAGGCAGTAGCGCCCTCAGTCCATTGACGATGAATTCCACCGCCAGCGCCGACAGCATCAGACCCATCAGCCGCGTGGCGATGTTGATGCCGGTACGGCCGATCCAGTTCGCGATCGGCTCCGCGAGCCGCATCGCAACGAAACACAGCAGGGCCAGAATCGCGCCGATCGCGACGAGCCCGGCCCGCTCATACCAGTGATGCGCATTCGCCGCATACACGATCGCGGTGCTGATCGAGCCGGGGCCCGTGAGCAGCGGGATCGCGAGCGGCACCACCGCGATGTTGTCCTTCAGTTCGGCCTCGTCGCGTTCCTCGGGCGTCGAGCGCGTGTTGCCGATCTGCGCGTTCAGCATGCTGATCGCCATCAGCAACATGATGATCCCGCCGCCGACTTCAAGCGAGCCGACCGAAATCCCGAAGAAGCGGATGATCTGCTGCCCGAGCAGCACCGTCACCGTCATCACGCAGAACACCGATACCGACGCGATCCGGATCGTGCGGCGCCGTTCCGCTTCGTTCTGCTGCGCAGTCAGGCTGAGGAAGAACGGCACCGCGCCGACCGGATTGATCAGCGCGAGCAGCGAAATGAACGATTTGAGCAGATCCATCGCAAGCCGGCGCGTTGCGCCGAAGCCGTGAGCTTGTCCTTGCCGTCCGTCCGGTCGTCAGTTCAGAGGCTGCCCTTGGTCGACGGAATCTGCCCGGCCGCGCGCTCGTCCAGTTCGACCGCCGCGCGCAGCGCGCGGCCGAACGCCTTGAACACCGTCTCGAGCTGATGGTGCGCGTTGATGCCGCGCAGGTTGTCGATATGCAGCGTGACGCCTGCATGGTTCACGAAACCGCGGAAAAATTCGATCGACAGATCGACGTCGAACGTGCCGATCCGCGCACGCGTGAACGGCACGTGGAATTCGAGGCCGGGACGGCCCGAGAAATCGATCACGACGCGCGACAGCGCTTCGTCGAGCGGCACGTACGCGTGGCCGTAGCGGCGGATGCCCTTCTTGTCGCCGATCGCCTTCGCGACGGCTTGGCCGAGCGTGATGCCGACGTCCTCGACCGTGTGGTGATCGTCGATATGCGTGTCGCCATGCGCTTCGACCTCGAGGTCGACCAGACCGTGTCGCGCGATCTGGTCGAGCATATGGTCGAGAAACGGCACGCCGGTGGCCAGCTTCTGCCGGCCGGTGCCGTCGAGATCGAGCTTCACACGGATCTGCGTTTCGCTGGTATTGCGAACGACTTCCGCCACACGCATGGCAATTCCTTGAATGAGTCTGATGTAAATGGGGATTGATCGTCGCGCGCCGCCGCGCCGTGGCGTCAATCGGGCAGCGCGAGTTTCAGGGCAGCCAGCAGGCGCGCGTTTTCGTCGGGAGAACCGACGGTCAGCCGCACGCATTCGGCCAGCAACGGATGCATTTTACTCACGTTTTTGACGAGCACCCGCTCGGTGAGCAGCGCGTCGAACACGGCAGCCGCGTCGGGCACGCGCACCAGCAGGAAATTGCCGGCGCTCGGGAACACCGTCGCGCCCGGCAGCGCGGCCACCGCCTGCGCGAGCCGCGCGCGCTCGGCACGCAATTCGGCCGCCTGCGCGTCGAGCACGTCGAGATGGTCGAGCAGGAAGTCGGCGGTTGCCTGCGTCAGCACGTTGATGTTGTACGGCGGGCGCACCTTGTCGAATTCGTTGAGCCATGCAGGCCGGCCGACCAGGTAGCCGAGCCGGATCCCCGCGAGGCCGAGCTTCGACACCGTGCGCATCACGACGACGTTGTCGAACTCGCCCGCGCGCGGCAGCCAGCTGTGCTGCGCGAACGGCTGGTACGCCTCGTCGATCACGATCAGGCTGTGCGTCGCCGCGCGCAGGATGCGCTCGATGTGGGCATCGTCGTACAGCGTGCCGGTCGGGTTGTTCGGATACGCGAGATACACGATGGCCGGCCGATGCTCGGCGATCGCCGCGAGCATCGCATCGACGTCGAGCGTCAGGTCGGCCTTCAGCGGCACGCCGACGAAGTCGAGCTGCGCGAATCGCGCGGACAGTTCGTACATCACGAAGCCGGGCACGGGCGCGAGCACCTTCGCGCCCGGTTTCGCGCACGCGACCGAGATCATGCTGATGATTTCGTCGGAACCGTTGCCGAGCAGCACGTCGCACGTGCCGGGCACGCCCATCGCATGGCGCAGCTTGTCGAGCAGCGCGGCCGGGCGAGGCGCCGGATAGCGGTTCAGCGCGACCCGCGCGAGCCGTTCACCGAGCGCCGTGGCGAGCGGCTCGGGCAGCGGGTACGGGTTCTCCATCGCGTCGAGTTTCACGAACCCGCTCGCGTCCGGCACCGGATAGCTCGTCATGGCGAGCACGTCGCGGCGGATGATGTCTTGTGGCGTCGTCATGGTAGGCAAGCCGGCGTGCATCGCGCCGGCGTCAAATGGTCGGCAAGGCGGCGGCTGCCGCCCTGCGCTCGTCTCCTGCGCGGCGCCGGAACGCGGTTCCGGCGGCCGGTCACCCCTTCATCCGGAACTCGGCGCTCTTCGCGTGCGCCTGCAGGCCCTCGCCGTACGCGAGTTCGGCCGCGATTTCGCCGAGCGTATGCGCGCCTTCCGCGCTGACCTCGATCAGGCTCGAGCGCTTGATGAAGTCGTACACGCCGAGCGGCGACGAGAAGCGCGCCGTGCGCGACGTCGGCAGCACGTGGTTCGGCCCCGCGCAGTAGTCGCCGAGGCTCTCGCTCGTGTAGCGGCCGAGGAAGATCGCGCCCGCATGGCGGATCTGCTGGCTCCATTGCTGCGGCTCGAGCGCGGAAATCTCGAGGTGCTCGGGCGCGATGTCGTTGGCGATCCGGCATGCTTCGGTCATGTCGCGCACCTTGATCAGCGCGCCGCGCCCTTCGAGCGACGCGCGGATCACGTCCTGGCGCGGCATCGACGGCAGCAGCTCGGCGATCGCCTTCTCGACGCGTTCGATGAACGACGCGTCCGGGCACAGCAGGATCGACTGCGCGAGTTCGTCGTGCTCGGCCTGCGAGAACAGGTCCATCGCGACCCAGCTCGGATCGGTCGTGCCGTCGCACAGCACGAGGATCTCCGACGGGCCGGCGATCATGTCGATGCCGACCGTGCCGAACACGCGGCGCTTCGCCGACGCGACGTACGCATTGCCGGGCCCGCAGATCTTGTCGACGGCCGGCACGGTCTCGGTGCCGTACGCGAGCGCCCCGACGGCCTGCGCGCCGCCGATCGTGAACACGCGGTCGACGCCGCCGAGCAGCGCGGCGGCGAGCACGAGGTCGTTCTTCACGCCGTCCGGGGTCGGGACCACCATCACGATCTCGCCGACGCCCGCGACGCGCGCGGGAATCGCGTTCATCAGCACCGACGACGGATACGCGGCCTTGCCGCCCGGCACGTAGAGGCCGACGCGATCGAGCGGCGTGATCTTCTGGCCGAGCACCGTGCCGTCGCTTTCCGTGTACTGCCAGCTATGCGTGCCGCATTCGATCTTCTGCTTCTCGTGGTACCCGCGCACGCGCGCGGCGGCCGCTTCCAGCGCGGCGCGCGCCTTCGGCTCGAGGCCGTCCAGCGCGGCCTGCAGCGCGTCCTGCGGCAGTTCGAGCGCGGCGACGCTGTCCGCGTTCAGCCGGTCGAAGCGGTTCGTGTACTCGAGCACCGCGGCGTCGCCGCGCGACTTCACGTCGGCGAGGATCTGCGCGACCGAGCGCTCGATCGCCTCGTCTTCGCTCGCTTCGAACGCGAGCACCGCACGCAGCGCGGCGTCGAAGCCTTCGCTCGTCGAATCGAGTTTGCGGATGGTGATGGACATGGGAGTTCCGTTACGGTGATGCGCTCATACGCCATTCTGCGACGCGCGTTCGAACGCGTCGAGGAACGGCTTGAGCGCCGCGCGCTTCAACTTCAGCGCAGCCTGGTTCACGACGAGACGCGACGAGATCGCCATGATCTCCTCGACCTCGACCAGATTGTTCGCCTTCAGCGTGCCGCCCGAGCTGACCAGATCGACGATCGCGTCCGCGAGCCCGACGAGCGGCGCGAGCTCCATCGAGCCGTACAGCTTGATCAGGTCGACGTGCACGCCCTTCGCGGCGAAGTGTTCGCGCGCCGTTTCGACGTACTTCGTCGCGACGCGCAGCCGCGCGCCCTGGCGCACCGCGTTCGCGTAATCGAAGCCGGCCGGCACCGCGACCGACATCCGGCAGCGCGCAATGTTCAGATCGATCGGCTGATACAGCCCCGAGCCGCCGTGCTCGACGAGCACGTCCTTGCCGGCCACGCCGAAATCGGCCGCGCCGTATTCGACGTAGGTCGGCACGTCGCTCGCGCGCACGATGATTACGCGCAGGTTCGGATCGGTCGTCGGCAGGATCAGCTTGCGCGACGTTTCCGGATCCTCGGCAACCTGCACGCCGGCTGCGGCCAGCAGCGGCAGGGTTTCCTCGAAAATGCGGCCCTTCGACAGGGCGAGGGTCAGCGGCGCGCTCATGCTTGGCTCCCGGAGACGCGGCGCACATTCGCGCCGACGGCGGTCAGTTTGGCTTCCATGCGGTCGTAGCCGCGATCGAGGTGATAGATGCGGTCGACGCGCGTCTCGCCTTCGGCGCGCAGCCCGGCGATCACGAGGCTCGCGGAGGCGCGCAGATCGGTCGCCATCACGTTCGCGCCCGACAGCTTGTCGACGCCCGTCACGAGCGCCGTGTTGCCGTCGACCGTGATGTTCGCACCGAGGCGGTTCAGCTCCTGCACGTGCATGAAGCGGTTCTCGAAGATCGTTTCGACGACCTGCGCGGTGCCGGTCGCCACCGAATTGAGCGCCATGAACTGTGCCTGCATGTCGGTCGGAAACGCCGGGTATTCGGACGTGCGGATCGTCACCGCGTTCGGCCGGCGATCCATCTTCACGCGTAGCCAGCGATCGCCTTCCTCGACCGTCACGCCGGCTTCACGGAGCTTGTCGATCACCGCGTCGAGGATGTGCGGACGCACGCCGGTCAGCGTCACGTCGCCGCCCGCCGCCGCGACCGCGCACAGGAACGTGCCGGCCTCGATGCGGTCCGGAATCACCGCGTGGTGCGCGCCGTGCAGGCGCTCGACGCCCTGGATCACGAGGCGGTCGGTGCCGATGCCGTCGATTTTCGCGCCCATCGCGACCAGCAAGTGTGCGAGATCGCTCACTTCCGGTTCGCGCGCCGCGTTTTCGATCACGGTCTCGCCGTCGGCGAGCGTGGCGGCCATCAGCAGGTTTTCGGTGCCCGTCACCGTAATCATGTCGGTCACGATGCGCGCGCCCTTCAGACGCTTCGCGCGCGCCTCGATGAAGCCGTGCTCGATGCTGATCTCGGCGCCCATCGCCTGCAGCCCCTTGATGTGCTGGTCGACGGGCCGCGCACCGATCGCGCAGCCGCCGGGCAGCGATACCTTCGCCTCGCCGAAGCGCGCGAGCAGCGGGCCGAGCACGAGGATCGACGCGCGCATCGTCTTCACGAGCTCGTACGGCGCGACGAGGTTGTCGACGCGCGACGCGTCGAGCTGCACGCGGCAGCCGTCGGTCTCGCTCTTCACGCCCATCTGGCCGAGCACCTTCAGCGTGGTGCGCACATCCTGCAGATTCGGCACGTTGTCGAGGTGCACGGGCTCGGCGCTCAGCAGCCCCGCGCACAGAATCGGCAGCGCCGCGTTCTTCGCGCCCGACACGACGATCTCGCCCGCGAGCCGGCGGCCGCCTTCGATCACGAGCTTGTCCATCCCCTGCCCCTGCGTTTCCCCGTTGGCGGCCGGGTGTGCCGTCGCGACGCTCTGCACGGCGTCGCGCTCGTTGACGGTGACTTGCACTCAGTTTTTCCGGTTATGCGTTCTGCCATTCGGCGGGCGTCAGCGTCTTCATGCTGAGCGCGTGGATTTCCTGCTTCATGCGGTCGCCGAGCGCCGCATACACGAGCTGATGGCGCTGGATCGGCCGCTTGCCTTCGAAGGCCGGCGACACGATCGTCGCGAAGAAATGCTGGCCGTCACCTTCGACTTCCAGATGCGTGCAGGCGAGCCCGCCTGCGATGTATTGCTTGACCTGTTCGGGAGTCGGCAACATGAAAGGCTCCTGTCGGCGCGCGCCGCCTGCTGCGGCCGCTGCCATTCGATATCAATGACGCAGCTTGTAGCCGGTCGCGAGCAGCCGCATCGCGAACATCGCGAGCAGCACGAAGAAACCGGCGACGATCGCGAGGCTCGTGAACGGGTGGATGTCGGACGCGCCGAAGAACCCGTAGCGGAAGCCGTCGATCATGTAGAAAAACGGATTCAGACGCGAGATCTCGCGCCACACGGGCGCCAGCGAGTGCGTCGAATAGAACACGCCGGACAGGAACGTCAGCGGCATGATCAGGAAGTTCTGGAACGCGGCGAGCTGGTCGAACTTCTCGGCCCAGATGCCGGCGATCAGCCCGAGCGTGCCGAGGATCGCGGAGCCGAGCAGCGCGAACGCGACGATGAACAGCGGCGCCGCGAAATGCATGGGGATGAACCAGATCGTCACGACGAACACGCCCGCGCCGACCGTCAGCCCGCGCACCACCGACGCGAGCACGTACGCGCCGAAGATGTCGCGGTACGACAGCGGCGGCAGCAGCACGAACACGAGGTTGCCGGTGATCTTCGACTGGATCAGCGACGACGAGCTGTTCGCGAACGCGTTCTGCAGCACGCTCATCATCACGAGGCCCGGCACGAGAAAGCTCACGTACTCGACGCCTGGATACACTTCGACGCGGCCCGACAGCGCGTGGCCGAAGATCGTCAGATACAGCAGCGCGGTGACGACGGGCGCCAGCACCGTCTGGAACGATACCTTCCAGAAGCGCAGCAGCTCCTTGTAGAACAGCGTGCGAAAGCCGCTTCCGGCGACCTGCCGGGCCGCCGCATCGGCGGGCAGTGCGCGCAGCGGCTGCGTCGGTTGTTGTTTCATGCCAGTCCCTCGATCACCTCGCCGCCGTTCATCACCTGAACGAACACATCCTCGAGGTCGGCCTTGCGGACCTCGATCTCGTCGAACGTGCAGCCGGCCGCACGGCACTGCGCGAGAATCCGTTCCACATCGTCGTAGCTCGACAGCCTCAGCAGATGCTCGCGCGGCGCGCGCGCGGCCGGATCGGTCTCGAGCCCGCGCAGCTCGGCCGGCAGCGCGCCGGTCGCAAAGCGCAGATACAGCTGCAATCCCGCGAAGCGCCGCAGCAGCGCGTCGGTGCGATCGAGCGCAACCACCTCGCCGCGCCGCAGCATCGCGATGCGGTCGCAGAGCGACTGCGCTTCCTCGAGATAGTGCGTCGTCAGCACGATCGTGTGACCTTCGCGGTTCAGCCGCGAGATGAATTTCCAAAGCGTCTGGCGCAGCTCGACATCGACGCCGGCCGTCGGCTCGTCGAGCACGATCACCGGCGGCCGGTGCACGAGTGCCTGCGCGACCAGCACGCGGCGCTTCATGCCGCCCGACAGTGCACGCATGTTCGCGTCGGCCTTTTCGGTCAGATCGAGGTTCGCCATCACTTCGTCGATCCAGTCGTCGTTGCGGCGCAGCCCGAAATAGCCGGACTGGATCCGCAGCGTCTCGCGCACGGTGAAGAACGGATCGAACACGAGCTCCTGCGGGACGACGCCGAGCGCAAGACGCGCGCCGCGGAAGTCCTTGACGACGTCGTGGCCGCGCACCGAGATGCTGCCTTCGTCGGCCCGGGCGAGCCCGGCGAGGATGCTGATGAGCGTGGTCTTGCCGGCGCCGTTGGGGCCGAGCAGACCGAAGAACTCGCCCTCCTCGACCGACAGGCTGACGCCCTTGAGCGCCTGAAGCGACTTGTAGCGCTTCTTGACGTGACGGATTTCTATGGCTGACATGACTGTGCGCGGCGCATCGGCCGCGACGCCTATTCTGTGCTTGCTGCGAAAGAAAATGGGGGACGGACGCCGATTGGCAGCCCCGCAAAACGCTTGATTATAGGGCAAACCGGCTGGCGAAGCCGATGCGGCGGGCGCGCCGCGTCGAGCATGCGCGCGCCGGGCGGCGCGGCAGGCTCCGGTCGGACAGCGTCAATGTCGCGCGTTGCCGTCGATCAGGGCGTCGACGCCATAGGCGCGCGCGAGGCTGGCGAGCTTCGGCGGGAGATGGAGGATGTCGAGGGTGGCGCCGCGCGCTTTCGCGGCGCGCTGCCATGCGAGCAGCACCGCGAGCGCGGACGAATCGAACTGCGCGAGCGATGCGCAATCGACCGCGGTGGCGCCCGCGGCGACGTGTGCGAGACCGGCCGCGAGCGCGGTCTTCGCGCTCGCGACGGTCAGCGACGGGCCGGCTTCGAAGCCGCTCACGATGCCTGCTTGCCGGCGGCAAGCTCCTGGTTGCGCTGCGTCAGGAACTTGATCAGGCCGTCGACGCCGCTTTGCTGGATCTTCTCGTTGAACTGCTGCTGATACGTCTGGATCAGCCACGCGCCCAGCACGTTCAGGTCATACACCTTCCAGCCGTTCGCCGTCTTGTACAGACGGTAGTCGATCTGCACCGGCTGGCCGTTGTTCATCGCGACCGTACGCACGACGACGTCGGTATCGGCCGGATCGGCACGGAACGGCGGGTACTGGATCTGCTGGTCCGGCTTCAGCTGCGCGAGCGCGCCCGAGTAGGTGCGGATCAGCAGCAGCTTGAACTGCTCCTGCACCTGCTGCTGCTGCTCGGGCGTCGCCGTGCGCCAGTTGCGGCCCATCGCGAGCTGCGTGGTACGGCGGAAATCGGTGTACGGCAGGATGTCCTTGTTGACGATCGAGATGATGCGATTCGTGTCGCCCGGCTTGATCGTCTGCTGCTTCACTTCATCGAGGACCTGCTGCGTCGCCGTCTTGATCAGCGCCTGCGGGTTCGACTGGTCGACTTGCGCGTGGGCTGCGCTGCCGAACGAGAACAGCGCCGCGAAAACGGGGATCAGGAACAGTTTTTTCATCATAGTGACCTGCATGAGTGAGTCGATGCGAAGGTTGGAGCCGGTAGCTTACGCGCAAGTTCGCGTGCGCTACCGACTGAATCGTTTCCGGCTGTAACGATTGTAAGCCGGTCAGTGCAGCCGGAAGCTCGGCAGGCGCAGACCGCCGGGCGCCGGCGGCGTCACCTGCATCGGCGGCACCGTCGTTGCGCTGGCCGGGTTCGGCGCGGCTGCGCCGGAGGCCGGCTCGGCAGCCGATGCGCCCGCGGG
>NZ_KV786846.1:0-7958 GCF_001806955.1 Burkholderia sp. HMSC10F09 | reverse complement strand
CAGGAAGCCGGCGCGCACACGCGCCGGCGGGCATGGGGTCAGGCGGCCGCGGCGGCGCGCTCGGCCGATTCGAGCGTGTTGATCAGCAGCATCGTGATCGTCATCGGCCCGACGCCGCCCGGCACCGGCGTGATGTAGCCGGCGACTTCCTTCACGCCCGCGAAATCGACGTCGCCGCACAGCTTGCCTGCGTCGTCGCGGTTCATCCCGACGTCGATCACGGTCGCGCCCGGCTTCACCATGTCGGCGGTCACGATGTTGCGCTTGCCGACCGCGGCGACGATGATGTCGGCCTGCCGCGTATGGGCGGCGAGGTCGCGCGTCTTGCTGTGGCAGATCGTCACGGTCGCGCCCGCTTCGAGCAGCAGCATCGCCATCGGCTTGCCGACGATGTTCGAGCGGCCGATCACGACCGCGTTCGCACCCTGCAGCGCAATGCCGTGCGCGGCGAACATCTTCATCACGCCGTACGGCGTGCACGGGCGGAACAGCGGCTTGCCCGTCATCAGTGCGCCGGCGTTGGCGACGTGAAAGCCGTCGACGTCCTTCTCGGGCGCAATCGCCTCGATCACCTTGTGGCTGTCGATATGCGCGGGCAGCGGCAGTTGCACGAGGATCCCGTGAATCTTCGGATCGCGGTTCAGTTCGTCGATGCGCGCGAGCAGGTCGGCTTCGGACAGCGTCGCCGGGTACGCGTCCTTTTGCGAGAAGAAGCCGTTGTCCTCGCACGCCTTGATCTTGTTGCGCACGTAGACTTCGCTCGCCGGGTTGTCGCCGACGAGGATCACCGCGAGGCCGGGCTGGTGGCCGCGGGCGGTCAGGGCGGCGGCGCGTTCGGCGGCCTGCGCGCGCAAGGTCTTCGAGAGGGCGTTGCCGTCGATGAGGAGGGCTGTCATGGTGGTGGGTTCTGCCGGGAAGTTGGAATGCGGGCGTGCGGCGTCGGGAAACGCCGCAGCAAAGCACGCAATTATACCGTTCGCCTGTCGCGGTCCGACAGCGAATGCGCGGAATGCGTCATGATCGGCGCGCACGGGCGCCGCAAGCAACGCCGCCCCGAGCGAGAGGGCCGTATCGCTCGGGGCGGAAGGGGAGCGGGCGCACCGGGCCGCGCGGCCCGGTGTGCGCGCCGCGTGCTCAGGCGGGCTTCTTCGACAGCGCGAGGCGCAGCAGGTCGGCTACCGTGTTGACGTTGAGCTTTTCCATGATGTTCGCGCGGTGCGCTTCGACCGTCTTGATGCTGATCCCGAGATCGTCGGCGATCTGCTTGTTCAGGCGGCCCGCAATGATGCGCTCGAGCACCTGCTGCTCGCGCGCGGTCAGCTTCGACAGGCGCTCGCTCGCGGCGCGCTGTTCCTGCACGCTCTTGCTTTCGCTTCGGGCCTTGTCGAGCATCCGCTCGACGAGCTTGCGCAGTTCCGCTTCGTCGAACGGTTTCTCGATAAAGTCCATCGCACCCTTTTTCATCGTCGACACGGCCATCGGCACGTCGCCGTGACCGGTGACGAAGATGATCGGCAGCGCGGCATTGTCGGCGATCAGACGCTCCTGCAGTTCGAGGCCGCTCATGCCCGACATCCGCACGTCGAGGATCAGGCACGCGATCTGGCCGGCCTGCTGCGCGGGCTGATACGCGTCGAGAAACTGCTCCGCGCTCGAGAAGCATTGCACGCGATAGCCGTTCGCCTCCAGCAGCCAGCGCAGCGAGTCCCGCACGGCCTCGTCGTCGTCGACGACAAAGACGGTTTCCTGGGTGGTGGTGACAGGACTATTCATAGTTCTCCCGTAACGGTATGTGATGCCGATGTCTCGGACCCCCCTTGGCCGAGATCAGCGGGTTCCCCAATGGGCAGGCTGCAGTGGAACGTCGCGCCGGAAATGCGGCCGTCCGGCTCGACGTTGTTGACCACCCACAGGCGCCCCCGATGCGATTCGATGATCGAACGGCAGATGTTCAGCCCCATGCCCATGCCGTCGGACTTGGTGCTGTAAAACGGTTCGAACAGGCGCTCGGCCGTCGCTTCGTCGACGCCGGGCCCCTGATCGATCACGCGAATGTCGACGAAGCCGGCGTCGATGTCGGCGACGACGCGAATCACGCCGTCGGCCGACGGCGGCTTCACGTCGGCCATCGCTTCGGCCGCGTTCTTCATCAGGTTCACGAGCACTTGCTCGATCAGCACGGGGTCGACATAAATAATAGGCATTCTTGCGAGGATTTCGGTGACGATCCGAATCCTGCGCTTCCTGGCCTCGATTTCGGCGAGCCCGACCGCATCGGCGACGATGTCCGCGACGCGCGCCGGCTGGCGCTTCGGCTCGCTGCGCTTCACGAATTCGCGGATCCGCTTGACGATCATGCCCGCGCGCAGCGCCTGCTGGGCGGTCTTTTCGAGCGCCGGCTGCAGCATCTCCGGCGTGCCGCGGCCGCTCTTCACGAGCGCGAGCGTGCCGGAGCAGTAGTTGTTGATCGCCGCGAGCGGCTGGTTCAGTTCGTGCGCGATCGACGACGCCATTTCGCCCATCGTCATCAGCCGGCTCGTGAACTGCAGCTTTTCTTCCTGCTGATGCGCGAGTTCCTGCGCCTTCTTGCGGGTCGTGATGTCGGTCGCGATCTGCATCTGCGCGAGGTGGCCGTCGACCCACTGGATGTACTGGCGGCGCACCTCGAACCATTTCTGGATGCTTTCGACGTACACCTCCTGCGCGTCGGCCGCGGTGTTCGTCAGCGCGGTGGCCGGCAGGCCCGCGAACGCATCGACCATGTCGATCGAATCGGACGACGCCTGCGCGCGGTCGAAGCCGCCGCCCGACAGCTCGAGATGGCCGTCCGGGCGGATCCCGAACAGGTGGCGGTAGTAGCGGTTCGCGAACAGCAGCTCGGCTTCGTCGGCCGCGAGCACCGACACCGCGGCGTCGAGGCTTTCGAGCACCGTCGTGAAGCGCTCGTGCGCGGCCGCGAGCTCCTCGCGCGCGCGCTTCGGCTCGGTGATGTCGGTCATCGACGACATCCAGCCGGTCTGGCGCCCCGAGCTGTCGATCAGCGGCGAGACGTAGAGCCGTGCGTGGAACAGCGTGCCGTTCTTGCGCCGCACGCGCAGCTCGAAGCCCGAGCTCGGCGCCTTGCCGCGCAGCGTCATGTCGAGCTGGCGCTGCATTTCGGGATACGCGTCGCGCGGCCAGTAGGGGAACGGTGCGACCTTGCCGACCAGATCGCTTTCGTCCCAGCCCGTCATGCGGCAGAACGCGGGGTTCACGTGCGTGATGCGGCCGTGCATGTCGAGCACGCGCATGCCGATCAGCACCGAGTTTTCCATCGCACGGCGGAAGAACGCTTCCGCGTAGAGCGCCTGCTGCGCCTCGAAGCGCTGGCGCGTGTGCTTCCACAGGCTCCAGAGGCTCCACAGCACGAAGCACGACAGGCCGGCGACGAGCCACACGAGCGTGTTGTTGGTCAGGTTCGTGAGCTGCGGGAACGCGTAGACGCGCACCGTGAGCCCCTGGCCGGGCGGATCGAGCGGCAGGTCGTAGTGCGAGTCGCGCGGCAGGCGCGGGCGCGTGGAAGTCGACGACAGTTCGCGGTTGTTCGCGTCGGTGATCGAGATCTTGTACTTCGACGACAGTTCCTGCGGGATGTCGTGCTTCAGGATGCCCTCGACCGAGAACACCGCGGCGAGCGAGCCGAGATAGTCGCGGTCGCCGCGCATCACGGGCGTCTGCAGCGTGATGTAGCCGTTGCCGAAGTCGTCGTAGATCAGCGGCGAATACGCCTGGCGGCGCGAGCTGCGCGCTTCGTCGTAGGCGCCGCGCACCGCGTCCTGCAGCTGCGCGTCGCCGGGCTTCGCGAGCCGCTGGCCGAGCAGCGGCGGATGCACGGTCGGCCAGCGCTGCACGCCGGGCGCCGTATACCAGTTCAGATAGAGGATTTCCGGATGCGTCTGCATGACGTCCGCGACGGCCATCTGGAATGCGTTCTGGTCGAGGCGCCCCGACGCGAGGTCGCGCGACAGCGCCTGCAGCTGTTCCTGCGCGCCCGTCATCGACAGCCGGATCTGCTGCTGCGCCCACGCGACGTTACGGAACAGCGTGTCTTCCTGCTGCTGCTGTTCCCGGCGGTTGAGGCTCCATAGAATGAGGCTCATCACCACGAGGAACACGAGGATCGACAGCAGCGGCGTCAGCAAATAGGAATTGGACCACCACGGTCCGTGGTGCCAACGGGACGGCTGCGACTCCGCCGGCGGGCCCGACGGTCGCGCCGAGCGTGCGAAAAGCCGATCGGTCAACATGGCAGGATTGTAGCGCAGCGCAATACATGGAAAACCTATACCCGATATGTTGAGCCGAAACGAATTTATGCGGCCGGCGCGGGCCGCAGCGCCCCGCGGCATGGGTGCAGCGCAGCAATATTCCGCATTGCGAGAAAAGATCTCATAATTCGAAAATTTTGTTGCGTGCGGCCCGGCACGCTCATTACAATCCGCTGAGCTTGCCCGCAGCCGGCCGCGCCGCGTCGTCTGCACGAGAGCGATCCTCACATTCCAGGACCCAGGAGACGAGAATGTCCGCTGTACCGAACGAAGTGATGAAGTATGTCGCCGCCGAGCGTGACGACGACCCGCAGGAAACCGTTGAATGGCTCGAGGCGCTGGACGGCGTGATCTCCTCCGTGGGTACCGGCCGCGCGCACTACCTGATCGAAAAGCAGATCGAATTCGCACGCATGCATGGCGAACATCTGCCGTTTTCCGCGAACACCCCGTACATCAACACGATTCCGGTCGAAGCCCAGGCCAAGATTCCGGGCGACCAGGACATCGAGCACCGCATCCGCTCGTACACGCGCTGGAACGCGCTCGCGATGGTGCTGCGCGCCGGCAAGGACACGAACGTCGGCGGCCACATTGCGTCGTTCGCGTCGGCCGCGACGCTCTACGACGTCGGCTACAACCATTTCTGGCACGCCCCGTCCGACCAGCACGGCGGCGATCTCGTGTTCGTGCAGGGCCACTCGTCGCCGGGCGTGTACTCGCGCGCGTTCCTGCTCGGCCGCCTGACCGAGGAGCAGCTCGACAACTTCCGCCAGGAAGTCGGCGGCAACGGCATCTCGTCGTACCCGCACCCGTGGCTGATGCCGGACTTCTGGCAGTTCCCGACCGTGTCGATGGGTCTCGGCCCGATCATGGCGATCTATCAGGCGCGCTTCATGAAGTACCTCGAGGCGCGCGGCATCGCGAAGACGGAAGGCCGCAAGGTGTGGGCGTTCCTCGGCGACGGCGAGACCGACGAACCGGAATCGCTCGGCGCGATCGGGATGGCGAGCCGCGAGAAGCTCGACAACCTCGTGTTCGTGATCAACTGCAACCTGCAGCGTCTCGACGGCCCGGTGCGCGGCAACGGCAAGATCATCCAGGAGCTGGAATCGGAATTCCGCGGCGCCGGCTGGAACGTCATCAAGGTGATCTGGGGCAGCCGCTGGGATGCGCTGTTCGCACGCGACAAGACGGGCGCGCTGATGCGCCGGATGATGGAAGTCGTCGACGGCGAATACCAGACGTACAAGTCGGAGTCGGGCGCGTTCGTCCGCGAGCACTTCTTCAACACGCCGGAGCTGAAGGCGCTCGTCGCCGACTGGTCCGACGACGACATCTGGAACCTGAACCGCGGCGGCCACGATCCGCACAAGATCTACGCGGCGTTCCATGAAGCGACGCACACGAAGGGTGCGCCGACCGTCATCCTCGCGAAGACCATCAAGGGCTACGGGATGGGCGAGTCCGGTCAGGCGATGAACATCACGCACCAGCAGAAGAAGCTGCCGGTCGAGCAACTGAAGAAGTTCCGCGACCAGTTCCGCCTGCCGATCACCGACGAGCAGATCGCCGACGTGCCGTACCTGAAGTTCGAGGAAGGCTCGAAGGAACTCGAATACATGCGCCAGAAGCGCATGGACCTCGGCGGCTACCTGCCGCAGCGTCGCCAGAAGGCGGCATCGCTGCCGGTGCCGGCGCTCGACGCGTTCGAGCCGCTGCTCAAGGGCACGGGCGAAGGCCGCGAGATCTCGACGACGATGGCGTTCGTGCGGATCCTGAACATCCTGCTGAAGGACAAGGCGCTCGGCAAGCGCGTGGTGCCGATCGTCCCGGACGAGTCGCGCACGTTCGGCATGGAAGGCCTGTTCCGCCAGATCGGCATCTGGAACCAGGAAGGCCAGAAGTACGTGCCGGAAGATTCCGATCAGCTGATGTTCTACAAGGAATCGCAGACCGGCCAGATTCTGCAGGAAGGCATCAACGAAGCGGGCGGCATGTGCGACTGGATCGCGGCGGCGACGTCGTATTCGACGCACGGCGAGATCATGGTGCCGTTCTACATCTTCTACTCGATGTTCGGCTTCCAGCGGATCGGCGATCTGGCATGGGCGGCCGGCGACATGCGTTCGCGCGGCTTCCTGCTCGGCGGCACCGCGGGCCGCACGACGCTGAACGGCGAAGGTCTGCAGCACGAAGACGGTCACTCGCTGCTGTGGGCGGCATCGGTGCCGAACTGCGTCAGCTACGACCCGACGTTCGGCTACGAGCTCGCCGTCATCATCCAGGACGGCCTGCGCCGGATGGTGCAGGATCAGGAAGACGTGTACTACTACATCACGGTGATGAACGAGAACTACGAGCACCCGGCGATTCCGCAGGGCGAGCACGTGGCGGCCGACATCATCAAGGGCATGTACGCGTTCCGCAAGGCGGACGCCAACGCGAAGGCGCCGCGCGTGCAGCTGCTCGGCGCGGGCACGATCTTCAACGAAGTGATCGCCGCCGCCGATCTGCTGAAGAAGGACTGGGGCGTCGCCGCCGATCTGTGGAGCGTGCCGAGCTTCACCGAGCTCGCGCGCGAAGGCCACGACGTCGAGCGCTGGAACCTGCTGCACCCGACCGAGGAGCGCCGCCTGTCGCACGTGCAGAAGTGCCTGAAGGACACGCAGGGCCCGGTCATCGCCTCGACCGACTACGTGCGTGCGCTGGCCGACCAGATCCGCGGCCAGATCGATCGCCGCTACGTCGTGCTCGGCACCGACGGCTACGGCCGTTCGGATACGCGCGAGAAGCTGCGTCACTTCTTCGAAGTCGACCGCTACTGGGTGACGGTGGCCGCGCTGAACGCGCTGGCCGACGAGGGCACGATCGATCGCAAGATCGTCGCCGACGCGATCGCGAAGTACAACCTCGATCCGTCGAAGCCGAACCCGATGACCGTTTAACGACACGCGCCGCGTGATGCCGCGCGCCGCCTCGCGGGGAGGTGCGCGGTCCTGGAGACACAGACAGATGAGTCAAGCGATCGAAGTGAAGGTGCCGGATATCGGCGATTACAAGGACGTGCCCGTCATCGAGGTGCTCGTGAAAGCGGGCGACACGGTCGAGCCCGAGCAGTCGCTCGTCACGCTCGAGTCCGACAAGGCGACGATGGACGTGCCGAGCCCCGCCGCGGGCACGGTCAAGGAAGTGAAGGTCAAGGTGGGCGACGCCGTGTCGGAAGGCACGCTGATCATCCTGCTCGAAGGCGGCGCCGCCGCGCAGCCGAACGGCGCCGCTGCGCCGGCGGCCGCACCGGCCCAGGCGTCCGCGCCGGCACCGGCCCCCGCTGCAGCCGCACCGGCCGCCGCGCCTGCCGCATCGGGCGGCACGCTCGAAGTGAAGGTGCCCGACATCGGCGACTACAAGGACGTGCCGGTGATCGAGATCGGCGTGAAGGTCGGCGACACGGTCGAGAAGGAGCAGTCGCTCGTCACGCTCGAATCGGACAAGGCGACGATGGACGTGCCGAGCCCGGCCGCCGGCGTCGTGAAGGACATCAAGGTGAAGGTCGGCGACACCGTGTCGGAAGGCACGCTGATCGTGCTGCTCGAGGCCGCCGGCGCCGCGCCGGCCGCTGCGGCGCCGCAGGCGAGCGCACCGGCGCCG
>NZ_KV786845.1:0-27228 GCF_001806955.1 Burkholderia sp. HMSC10F09 | reverse complement strand
GCGTCAGGGCGTCAGGGCGTCAGGGCGTCACGGGCGAGGCGCGTATCCCCAGGCGCGTGTACGACACCGCCATCCGGCCCAAGCGCGATCCCGATTGCGGTCGCGCCGTTTGCTCGCGGCTACCGCCAGTAGCCGTCGACGTAGATCCACGCGTGTCCCTGGCGGCGCCAGTAGCCGGGCACCCAGCGGCGGCCCGGGCGTCGCGCGACCCAGCGGCCCGGCACCCATATATAGCGGCCGTGCTGCCAGCGCCAGTAGCCGTCCGTCCAGATATAGCCGTGCGGGCGCGGCGGTCGAGGCCGACGATCGTGACGCGGCGGCGGCGGCGCGCGATCGGGACGGTTCGAACGGGGCGGCCGATCGGGCGGCGCCGGCCGAGCCCAGGCCGCGCGTAGCGAACCGCCCGAGCCGACGAACGCAGCAGTCAAGCCGATCGCGCGCAACAACGAGCGTCGATTCATGGGATGTCCTGTTCGAATGTCGGATGCCGCATTACATTAGCGTGCCGGCCGCGCGGGCGCGTTACGACGGCTGCCAGCGGTGTTACGGTGTGTCACGCGCGCAACGTCGGAGCGCTCGCCGGGCATGTGCGGCCCGTTCGTGCGATGGGCCTCCTGTTTACCAAGCGGAACCACTGGTTTTAGGTCTTGCCACCCAGAATTTGAGACAGAATCGGGTAAAAAGTACCGATTTGGCGCTGTCGGCTCGGATCCGCCTGTTGTTTCTATGCAACCGTCAAGACGGTGACATGAAAGAATGGTGCGATAGAAGCGACCAAAATGCTTTCGTCAAGAAGTCAAAAAACTACGGCAAAACAAATACTTATAACTAGACCCCACTTTCATTATTTCTAGTTCTGGAAAAGCTTATTTCTTTATTTGCGGATCGCTCCCCTAGGGTACACCCCTAAACTCACGGTTCCCAAACGGGCAACTATCCGGGCGCAGCCAGCAGGACCGATGGCGTTCCCGGGCGGTTGAGACCGTTTATGAAACAAGGTCGCGAGACCTGCCTCTTTTTAGAAGGGAGCTCCACGAATGAACAAGACTCTGATCGTTGCAGCAGCTGCAGCATCGTTCGCAACCGTCGCTCACGCGCAAAGCAGCGTCACGCTGTACGGCGTGCTGGACGCAGGCATCACGTACACGAGCAACGTCCAGCCGGCGCTGGGCCAATCCGGCAAGTCGCGTTGGGCGATGGGTTCGGGCATTGACCAGAGCCGCTTCGGCCTGCGTGGTTCGGAAGACCTCGGTGGTGGCCTGAAGGCAATCTTCACGTTGGAAAGCGGCTTCAACATCGGTAACGGCAAGCTCGCAAACAACAACGGCATGTTCAACCGTCAGGCATTCGTCGGCCTGTCGAGCCAGTACGGCACGGTCACGCTGGGTAAGCAGTATGACTCCGTTCAAGACTACCTGGCACCGCTGACCGCAACGGGCTCGTGGGGCGGCACGTACTTCGCGCACCCGCTGAACCTTGACCGTCTGAGCACGACGGGCGACGTCGCATCGAACAACACGGTGAAGTTCACGAGCGCGAACTACGCTGGCCTGCAGTTCGGCGGCACGTACTCGTTCTCGAACAACACGAACTTCGGTAACAACCGTGCGTACAGCGCAGGTCTCGCGTACCAGTTCCAAGGTCTGAAGCTGGGTGCAGCGTACTCGCAAGCAAACCTGGGTGACGGCACGAACGGTAGCGGCGCGACGTCGACGGCAATCGGTGGCATCGCTGCCCAAGGCCGTGTCCGCACGTACGGTGCAGCTGTTGGTTACGCATTCGGCCCGGCACAAGTCGGCGCAGCATGGACGCAAGCTCGCCTCGACAACAACGCAGTCGGCAGCCTCGGTTCGGTGCGTACCGACAACTACGAAGTCAACGCAAAGTACAACCTGACGCCGGCTCTCGGCCTGGGTGCTGCTTACACGTACACGAACGCGAAGATCAACAACGGCAGCACGCACTGGAACCAGTTCGGCCTGCAAGCTGACTACGCACTGTCGAAGCGCACCGACGTGTACGCACAAGCTGTGTACCAGCGCGCAGCGAAGAACGGCGTTGGCGCGTCGATCTACAACGGCGAAAGCTTCGCAGACAACCTGCCGAGCTCGTCGATCAACCAAACCGCAGCAACGGTTGGTCTGCGTCACCGCTTCTAAGCGTGACGGCTGGGTAACCAGCTTCGAAAAAGGCGCCTTCGGGCGCCTTTTTTTCGGATGTGCCGGGCAGAACCGGTCTGTGCAGCGGCCTCATCGCGGCGCACGCACAAAAAAAGCGAGGCTCATGCCTCGCTTTTTCATTTTCGGCCCGCGGCGCTCCGCCGTCGCGTCACCGCGCGGCGTCAGCGCGTGTATTCGCCGTTCGCTTCCGGCTGGAACACGATTTCCGCGACCTTCATCAGCTTTTCCGTGCCGCTCGGCTGCATCACTTTCACCGACTGGCCGCGTTGCGTGCCCAACAGCGCCATCCCGACCGGCGAGAACACGTTCAGACGGCCGAGTTCGAGGTTCGCGGCATCGGGATACACGATGGTCCAGGTGGCCGGCTCCTGGGTCGCTTCGTCGAGCAGCGTGATCTGGGAATTCATCGTGACGACGTTGGCTTTGATCGCGTCCGATCGGACGATTTCGGCGCGTTCGAGCAGCGTGTCGAGCATCGCCTGAAAGCGCGGGTTGTGTTCCGCGTACTTTTCGAGACGCGCGACATCGAGTTCGGTGAGCTGGTAAAGGCGTTGCTTCATGACGGTTCTCCAAATGATCGGCAGGGCAGGCGGGACGCGCCTTCAAGTGATCGCCCGGAGCCTGTCTGACCGGCTCCGGGGAGAGCGGGCGTCAGATCAGGCGCCGGGCGGCGGCGAGCGGCGCTTGGGCCGTGGGTCGAGCGAGGGGACGCGCCAGACGACCGACGCGCGCACGCACGCCGGCCGGACCGGACGGCGAAAGCTTCAGGGGCGTGGGCGCGTACATGGTGAGTGAGCGGACGTATCGGCTGGCGATGAAAACCTTTCGATTCTACAACACAAGCTTGCGGCGACGCGATCGATTCGTCAGCACTTCGTCAGCGATTGTTCTGTCAGTAATGTAAATGTCGCAGTTCGGCGTGGCCAAAGGGCGCAAATCCTTTCCAAAATCGCAACACTGTATATGCTAACTAAGGGTTTTCCCTTGGAGGAGCGCCGACTAGACTACAGTCATTCGCTTCAGACAATTCCGCCCGAGGCGAAGGCAAAACAGAACACATTTCGGAGGTCCATCATGAAGTCGATCATCTACGCAGCGATTGCCGCTACCGTTATCGCCACCCCGATCGCGTCGTTTGCGCAATCCGAGCAAGGGCTGACCCGCGAACAGGTCCGCGCCGAACTCGTGCAACTGGAACAAAACGGCTACAAGCCGCAGGCGAGCGATTCGCAATACCCGAACGATATCCTCGCGGCCGAACAGCGCGTTCAGCCGAACCAGCCGATGCTCGCCCATGCCGATACGAGCGGCTACGGTGCCGCCGCGACGGGCGCAGCACAGTCGGGCCGCCCGATTACGCGTGAAGCGCCGAACCCTGTGAACTCGGTCTACTTCGGTCACTAAAACGCACGCCCCGGCTCTGCCCGCGCGCACCGGTCAATCGACGACGCGCCCCGCGCGCATCGTCCGTCCGCAGGAGCAGAACCTCCGTCGCCGCATCCCGGCGGCTTTCCGCCCAGGCGCTCGCGCGTCTGGGCCTTTTTGTTGGAGCGGGGCTGGTCAGGTCGACGTGACGGCCGGCGTGCCGTGGATATAGTGCTCGAGCTGGCTGATCGTGAACTGCTGATCGGCGATCACGCTCTTCACCAAATCGCCGATCGACACGAGGCCGATCAGCTTGCCGTCGTCGAGAACGGGCAGGTGGCGCATCCGGTGCTCGGTCATCAGCGCCATGCACTCGTCGCTCGTCTGCGACGGTTCGACGTAGCGCACCTTCGTCGTCATGATTTCCTCGACGCGCGTGGCTTTCGACGAGCGATCCTGCAGCACGACCTTGCGCGCGTAATCGCGCTCGGTGACGATGCCCGCGATGTCGTCGCCGTCCATCACGAGCAGCGCGCCGATGCCTTTGTCCGACATCAGCTTGATGGCGTCGTACACGAGATCGGTTTTCGTGACGGTGTAGATGGTGCGACCGGAATCCGGCTTGGCCTTGAGAATTTGCGCCACAGTCGTGCTCATTCGCTTTCTCCGTATGCGGGACGATCCAGGGAAGGCAGGGCGTGATGCGCGTCACCCGATGAAACCCAGTATAGCCGGGCAGGCAGCGGCAGTCGCGTGACGTTTGCAGATTAGCGGTAAACTCCCGTCACGCACCATCCAGAAAATTCCTACATTCCTGTTCGTTTCGATTGAATCCATGATGTCTTCGCGTCCCCAATCGCCCGCGCCGGGCAATGGCCACGCCGACGAGTGCGTGACGCTCGTTGCCACCGCGTCGCTGCCCACGCGCTACGGTACGTTCACGTCTTACGCGTTTCGCGTATCGGGCAGCGATGCCGAACATCTCGCGCTGGTGATGGGCGACGTGACCGGCGAGCAGTCCGTGCTGACGCGGCTGCATTCCGAATGCCTGACCGGCGACGTGTTCGGCTCGTATCGTTGCGATTGCGGCGAACAGCTCGATCTGGCATTGCGCTACGTCGCGGCCGAAGGGCGCGGCGTGCTGCTGTATCTGCGCGGCCACGAGGGGCGCGGCATCGGCCTTAGCAACAAGATCCGCGCATATGCGCTGCAGGAGCAGGGGCGCGACACCGTCGAGGCGAACCTCGACCTCGGGCTGCCGGACGATGCGCGCGAATACGATTCGGCCGCCGCGATTCTCCGTATGCTCGGCGTGACGTCGGTGCGCCTGATGAGCAACAACCCGAAGAAATTCGACACGCTCGTGAAGCACGGCATTCCCGTTTGCGAACGCGTCGCGCTCGCGGTACCGGTGCGCGAGGAAAACGAGCGCTATATCCGGACCAAGCAGGTGAAGTTCGGGCATTACTTCGAGGAAAACGAGTAGTCGAGTCGCCGCGAGGCCGGTCGCATTTTGTAAGCAGGCGATTTAAAGGGACACCGAGCGATTTCGTCGCGCCGCGATCGCGGCGCTGGCGGTCGTCTTCGTATCGCCGGGCTCCGCCGCGCCGGCGCGGCTTTCTCGTGCCGCAGCGCAGAACGCCCGCGCTCGCCTGACAATCGGCGATGCGCGGCTTCCTCAAGCCGTTTGCCAGCCGGCTGTGCGGTCAAACACGCGCGCGGTCCGCACACGCGTCAGCCTTTTCCCTCGACAAGATGCGCCGACAAGCGCTGTACGGCAGCGCGCGCGTCTTCCGCCGTTGCGAAGTTCGCAAACCCCATCAGCAGCCCGCCTTGCGCGGACGCGCGCATCCGCCAGTCGCTCAATGACTGCACGCCAAGCCCGTCGGCTGCGGCGGCCGCGGCGACGCGCTTGTCGTCGTGCCGGTCGCTCAGATACGCGAGTACGTGTACGCCGCCTGCCTGCGGCCGGACGTGCAGATGTTCGTCAAGCGTCCGGGCGAGCGCATCGACCAGAAACGCGCGCCGCTCGGCATACAGCGCGCGCATCTTGCGCAAGTGGCGAGCGAAGTGCCCTTGCTCCATGAAAGCGGCGACGGTCGCCTGCGGCAGGATCGATCCGGGGCCCGGAAGACGGCCGGCCACGTGCGCGAATCGGCCGACCAGCACCTCCGGAACGACCAGATAGGCGAGCCGCAGTCCGGGCAACAGCACCTTGCTGAACGTGCCGGTGTAAAGCACGCGTCCATCGCGATCGAGATTCTGCAGCGCCGGCAAAGGGCGGCCGTGGTAGTGAAACTCGCTGTCGTAATCGTCCTCGACGATCCAGGCGCGCCGGCGCGTTGCCCATTCCAGCAGTTCCAGTCTGCGTGTCGGCGACAGCGCGACACCGGTCGGGCTTTGGCGGCCCGGCGTGACCACCGCAAAGCGCGCCTGCGGCGCGCGCTGCAGCGCCGCCGCGACGTCGATCCCTTCGTCGTCCACCGGTGCCGGTGCGAGTCGCAGGTCCGCGAGTTCCAGATAGTGCCGGGCGAGCGCGTATCCCGGATCCTCGTACCACCCGAGATCGCCCGCATGCAGTAGGGAGCGGCGCACGAGTTCGAGTGCACCGCGATAACCGGCCGTCACGAATACCTGCTCGTACGCGCATGCGACGCCGCGCGAGATCTGCAGATATGCCGCGATGGCGCGCCGCAGCGGCACGTAGCCTGCCGGATCAGGCGACGTCATCGCGGCCGCGTCGAGCGTGCGCAGGTTGCGTCCCGCGATACGCGCCCACGTCTTCCGCGGGAACGCGTCGAGCGCGGGCACGCCGAGCTGGAATGGCCGCACAGTGCTCGCGACGGTCGGCGCCTGCAGCGATTCGTGAACGACGCGCATCGCCGCGTGGCGGGCGACCGTCCGGGCCGGATTCGCGAGAGCCGGCGCGACTCGCGTACCTGCCGCACCGTGCGTCACGAAATATCCTTCGCTCGACAGCATCTGGTAGGCCGCCTCGACCGTACCGCGCGCAAGGTTCAGTTCGCTCGCGAGGCTGCGCATGGACGGCACCCGATCGCCCGGGCGCAGCTTGCCGGCCGTTATCGCGTCGCGGTAGCGGCGATAGAGCTGCAGGTAGATGGGCGCATCGTCTTCCCGAGGCGATTCGACATATGGCCAGTCCATCGATCATGTCCCATTCAATCGGTCCGTTCTTGTCCCTGTCGGGCAGATCATCGGTTTTGTAAATTGATCGCAGGACGACGAGGAACACCGATGACGCCTTTCCGACTGAATCATCTCGACAGCGAGCAGGACTACGAGGCCGCTTTCAGTGTGATGCGCGAACTGCGCCCTCACCTGACGGATGCCGCCGCGTTTGCCGCGCAGGTGCGTCGCCAGGCCGCGCACGGGTATCGGCTGCTGGCCGTGTGGCAAGACGGACAGGTAGCGGCACTCGCCGGTTATCGCGTGCAGGAGAACCTGCTGTACGGACGGTTTCTCTACGTCGACGATCTGGTGACGACCGCCGGTGCCCGTCAGCACGGGCTTGGCGCGATGCTGATCGACGCGTTGCGCGACGAAGCCCGAAGGCAACAGTGCGCGAACTTCGTGCTCGATACCGGGCTCGGGAATGCGCGCGCGCAACGCTTCTATTTCCGTCAGGGTCTGTTGTCGTTCGGCATGCATTTCCGCCAGCAGCTATAGAGGCATACGAAGCATGCGATCGTGCCGAATGCACGCATCGGTGCCGACGATCAAATGCGTGAGGCACGTAACGGCACGGCGCGCTTCAACGGTTGATCGACGGGGCGCGTTTCATCCCGATCAGATCCGTCAGCTCGCGTCTACCGTCGGCGGACGCGATTTCGATGGTCAACCATTTGCCGTCCGGATACGCGCGCGCTTCGTCGTAGAGTTGGACCAGTTGCGGGCTCCACGAATAGCGTCGCTCGTCGAACTTCTCTCGCTCGGCTTTTCCCAGGACCACGAGCACCGACAAGTGCCGGTATGACGGAACCAGCGTACACAGCGCTCTCGTTTTCTTGTAGCGCAGCGACCAGCCGCGTTTCCTGCCGCCGTAAATCCAGTCCGGTTCGAAAACACCGGGGTACGACGCGTCGATCCAGCTTTGCAGTTCGCGCCAATGCTTGAAAGCCTTCGGCCCGAGCCACGCGCGCACGGTGTCTTCATCGGGCGGTATGGATGGGTCGGTGATCCGGTCACCGATCTGGTGGACTTGTTTCATGGCTCGACAGCGCCTCCTCGCAGGACATTCGCGTCAGCGGTTAACGAGTCTCCACTGTAGTGCGGTCGAATAACGGATTCGAGACTGAACCGGCTCAATGACATGCTCGAAAGGATCAACGCAGCGCGGTCGAGCGGAATGGCAGCGCCCGAAGCGTGCGTTTGGTACGCACGAAAAGCGGCAATCTTGGTTCTTCCGCGCGCACAGTCGATGATGAAGAATGACAAGACGGCACGGCGGAGTGCAACCGTGGTTCCTTGACCGATTCTCCCGGGTAAAGCATGAGCACATCGAAGAAGGTTGTCGTCGTTACCGGCGCGTCGCAGGGCATCGGCGCGAAAGTCGTCGACGCGTTTCGACAGCTCGACTACCGGATCGTCGCGACGTCGCGCTCCATCAAGCCGTCGAACGACGACAACGTTTTATGCATCGCCGGCGACATCGGCGATCGGGCGACGGCACGACGCGTAATCGACGAAGGCGTCGCGCGGTTTGGTCGAATCGATACGCTGGTCAACAACGCGGGCATCTACATCGGCAAGCCGTTCACCGAACACACGATCGAAGACTACGAAGCCGTGATGAAGGTCAACATGGCGGGTTTTTATCACGTCACGCAGCTCGCGATCGCCGAGATGGAGAAGCAGGGAAGCGGCCACGTGGTCAGCGTCACGGCCAGCATCGACCAGGTCGCGATCGGCGGCGTGTACTCGGTTCTGGCTGCGCTGACGAAGGGCGGCATCAACGCTGCGACGAAATCGCTCGCGATCGAATATGCAAAGAAGGGCATCCGCGTCAACGCTGTGGCACCGGGCAACATCGATACACCGATGCACGCACCGGAAATTCACGAAGCGCTAAGCGCGTTCAATCCTGTCGGCCGCCTCGGTAAAGCGGGCGATATTGCCGACGCAATCCTGTTTCTCGATGCAGCACCGTTCATCACCGGCGAGATCCTGCATGTCGACGGCGGTCAGAGCGCGGGCCACTGAGATGCACCACGTGCCGAACGCCCGCGAGAGGGTCGCGCGATCCGCGCAATGCGCTACTGCTGCCGCGTGCCAAGTTTGGCCGCGGCATCCCTGAGCGCGGTACGCAATCCCTCTTCAACGACCGGGTGATAGAACGGCATCGCCAGCATCGCATCGACGGTGAGTCCCATCTGCAAGCTCCACGCAAGCAAGTGCCCGATATGTTCGGCGGACGGGCCCAGCATCTCTGCGCCGACGAATCGCCGTGTCGCGCGGTCGACGTAGACATGCGCGCGCCCGCGATTTTTCAACATCATGCGACTGCGTCCCTGGTCTTCGAAGCTCACCTCGCCCGTCACGAACGTGTCCGCACGCAGCTCGCGATGGCGTGCGCCGACGAGCGCGATCTGCGGATCGGAAAACACGATCGCCAGCGGCGCACGCCGCTCGATTTTTGCAACGTCCGGATAGCGTGCGGCGTTGCGGCCGGCCGCGCGGCCTTCGTCGGCTGCTTCGTGCAGCAGCGGCAGGACGCCGTTCGCATCGCCGGCGATGAACACCGGGTGACCGTAGACCTGCAGCGTCTGCGGATCGAATTGCGGCACGCCATGCTCGCCCGATTCGATCGACGTGTTCGCGAGCCCCAGATTGCGGACGTCGGGATGCCGGCCGGTGGCGGCGAGCACGTACTCGTATGTCGCGTCGATCGTCGATCCGTCGGCGCGGCGGTAGCGTAGCGTGACGCCGTCGTCGACGCGCGTCGCACTCAGCATCGTGCCGCTCGGCTCGAAATGAAATGCGTCGCCGAAGATCGCGCGTGCGGCCTCCACGAGCTTCGGGTCGGTCAGTTGACCGACGCTGCCGCGCGCGCCGTACACGCTCACGCGTACGCCGAGCCGCGCGAGCGCCTGCCCGAGTTCGAGGCCGATCACGCCGGGCCCCATTACGGCGACGCTGCGCGGCAGCGTCGTCCACGCAAACACGTCGTCGTTGACGACGACGCGATCGCGAACGCCGCTCAGGACATCCGGAATGGTCGGCGTCGAGCCCGTCGCAATCACGACGCTCGCCGCACGCACCCGCGTGTGATCGTCGACCTGCAGCAGACCGTCATCGACGAAGCGTGCGTACCCGACCAGTCGATCTTCAACGGGCAATGCTTCGACGCCGTCGACGACGAATCCGACGAAACGATCGCGTTCGCGTCGCACGCGCGCCATCACCGCTTCTCCGTCGACGCGCACGTTGCCGACCGCGATGCCGAACGGTGCCGCGTGGTTCGCCGCATGCGCGGCCTCGGCGGCCGCGATCAGCAGCTTCGACGGCATGCAGCCCACGCGCGCACAGGTCGTGCCGTATGGGCCGCCTTCGATAATGACGGCGGTCGCACCTTCGGCGCGCGCCGCGCGATAAGCGGCGAGGCCCGCCGTGCCAGCGCCGATGACGGCGACATTCGTGGTGATCGTGCGCATTGCCTGACTCCTGATCGAGCGGCCGCGTGCGACGATCGCATCGCGTTTGCTGTCGCGATCCGTCGCTGACGGCCTGCGTGCAGTGTAGGCAACGCGCATCGGCTCGTGAATGCATGAAAGGCGCAACCTGCTGCTCGATCGTCTCATTCGATGCGCGCCTTGGTACACACAAAATTCGGAATTCTTGGTTCTTCAGTTCGTACCATGGTTGGTACAGAATGCGAACGCCAACACGGGGGAGCCGACGATGAACGTCCGTCCGATTCTGATTGCGGCATTCGCGACATCCGTCATCGTCGCGAGCGCCTTCGCTGCCGCCCATCGCGCCGGCGAAATCGTGAAGCCGAATTTCGAACAAGCGATCCCGAACCTGCCGGGCAAGTCGCTCGTCGCGGTAGAGGTCGAGTATCCGCCGGGCGCCGCTTCCGCGCCACACGTGCACGCGAAGTCCGCTTTCATCTACGCGTATGTGGTGTCGGGCGCAATCGAGTCGAAGGTGAACGACGGCGACGTGCGCGTGTACCGCGCCGCCGAGAGCTGGTCCGAACCGCCCGGTGCGACTCATTCGATCAGCCGGAACGCGAGCAGGACCGAGCCGGCGAAGCTGCTCGCCGTGTTCGTCGTCGACAGCGACGACAAGAAGCTCACCACACCGATCAGATAAGCGCGATCCGAGCAGCCGAATAGCAGCCGCATACGAACGGCAGCAGTCCGGTTGCGTTGTGAGCGTCGACGCGAAGTGCGTCATTGACGACGAGGGCGCGTTGTCGGCGCGGCCGGTCGCGTGTTCGATCGGGCAGCGTCCGCATGCACGCAACGCGTATCGCGCAGGCACGGCGCCGTGCCGGAAATGCGCGGCGCGAAGCGTATGGACGTGGAGACCGCGCCCGCGCGCACTACGCGGCGACATGCACGGCGCCGCGACGATGGTCCGCTTCGATGCCCACGCAGTGCACGGCCAACTCGAATTCCAAAAACCTATGTCCCAAGTCGACTCGCTGAGCCAGCTTCTGCAAATGATTACCGTCACCGGCCAGCTCGAGGTGCGCTGCGGTTACGGTTCGCCGTGGCAGTTGACGTGGGCCCGGGCCGCCGCACACGAGATTCCGTACCACGTCGTGCTCAACGGACGCGCGGTGCTCGAGGATGCCGGCACGGGAGCGATCACGGAACTGGTCGGCGGCGACATCGTACTGCTGCCGCACGGCGCCGCGCACGTGCTGCACGACGGCAGCCGACAGGTGCGATGCGTCACCTGCAACCGTCATGGCTCGGGCGGACGGCCGCGTAGCAGCGATGATGCTTCCGGCGAGCGTCTGGACCTGCTGTGCGGACGGTTCTTCATCCGACCGCCGCATGACCGGCTGATTCGCGACTATCTGCCGACAACGCTGACCGTGCGTTACGTGAGCGGCGGCGAGAACGACAGCGGCTCCGCATCGAACCAGTTGGCGAGTCTCGTCGAGCTGATGCGGATGGTGTCGATCGGCGACAGACCGGGCGGATACGCGACGCTGAACGCGCTGACCTCCGCGCTGTTCACGCTGGTGCTGCGCGCGGCAAGCGAAGCCGGGCAAGCGCCGGCGGGGCTGCTCGCGCTGGCCGGCCATCCGCGGCTGGCGCCCGCGATTGCCGCGATGTTCGCCGACCCCGCGCGACCGTGGAGCCTGCCCGAGCTGGCCGATCTATGCAACATGTCGCGCGCGACGTTCATGCGCCACTTCCACGACAAGCTCGGCCGTTCCGCGACGGATCTGCTCACCGACATCCGGATGACGCTTGCCGCCAACGAACTGAAGAAGCCGGCGATGAGCACCGAGGCGGTAGCCGAATCGATCGGCTACCGATCGGTCGCGGCATTCCGGCGCGTGTTCACCGACAAGATGGGGATGACGCCGGGACAGTGGCGGCGTCGGACCGACGAAGTCGAATGACGCGTCTGCACGCCGGTCTACAGTCCGAACGAACCGCGTAGCGGGCTCGATACCGAGCGGCGCTCGAATGTCGGATGCGAACGATCGTTACCGCGTTCGTCGTCGTCCGCAGCGTGCCGAATGCCGGTGCTGTCGGCACGAAGTGGCGTGCGCGGCACGGCTCCGCAGGCAGCGAACGGATGTCTTTCGCGTTTGATCCTTTCGAGCATTTTATTGAGCACGCGCAGTCTCGAAATCGGTATCCGCGAACTCTAAAGTGGAGACTCCTCGCTCGCTGCCGAACGAGGCGCGCAACGACCCGCATCGCGACCCGCGCGATCGAGCAGCGCCGCAGCATACGAGTAGTCGAACCGATTTCCTCACCCAAGGAGTGACCATGAGCAACGGAACTGCCACGACCAACGCCGTGATCGAGTGCATCCTGAGCCGAAGCGCGGCGAAATACTACGACCCGGACGCGACGCTGACCGACGACCAGATCCGGGAGCTCGTGCGAATCGGCACCAGCGCGCCGACGTCCTTTCACCTGCAGAACTGGCGCTTCATCGCCGTGCGCACGCGCGAAGCGAAGGCGCGCCTGAGCCCGATCGCATGGAATCAGCCGGCGGTCACCGAGGCCGCCGTGACCTTCATCGTCTGCGGGCAGCTCGTCGAGACCAGCGTGATTCCCGAGCGTCTCGCGCCGCTGGTCGAAGCGGGCGTGATGCCGGCATCGATGGTGGCGGAGTGGGAAATCCCCGCGCGCAACCTGTACATGGAGTATCCGCAACGCCGCCGCGACGAAGCCGTGCGCACCGCGACGTTCGGCGCAGCCGCGATGATCTACGCGGCGCGCTCGCTCGGGCTCGGTTCGACGCCGATGATCGGCTTCGATGCCGATGCGGTGCACCGCGAGTTCGGACTCGCCGACGACGAAGTGCCGGTGATGCTGCTGGCGATCGGTGCCGAGCGTCCGGGGAACTGGGCGCAGAAGCCGCGCCGTCCGGTGACCGAAGTGCTGGACCTCGTCTAGACGGCCGCGACCGCGTCAATCGCAGCGGGGCTACCCGCTCGAGAACCCATTTCGCCCCGACGCCCGGGGACGAAGCAACCCGACGGACGGCGCCTGCACGGGCTTTCGTCGATCAGTGATACGAGTCACTCACGGAGATGATGATGGCAAGGACTGCAGTGCTCACGCCGGAACAGGTGCCGGCAGAATCGAAGCCGACGCTCGCCGCGTTTACGAAGAACATCGGCTTTACGCCGAACATGATGGCGAGCTTCGCGCAAAGCCCGATCGCGTTCAATGCATGGGCCACGCTGCTCGGTGCGCTGAGCAAGGCGCTGGACGTCAAGACGCGCGATAGCATCGGCCTGGCCGTGTCGGAAGTGAACGGCTGCAACTACTGCCTGACGGTTCACAGCATGACCGCCGAGCACATGGCCAAGCTGCCTGCCGATGAAATCATTCTGGCGCGCAAGGGGCACGCGACCGATCCGAAGCGTGACGCCGCCGTGCAGTTCGCGCGCAAGGTGATCGAAACGCGCGGCAAAGTCGACGACGCCGATCTGAAGGCCGTTCGCGACGCCGGCTATACGGATGCGAACGTGATGGAGATCGTCGCGCTCGTGGCGATGTACTCGCTGACAAATTTTTTCAACAACGTGTTCGATCCCGAGCAGGATTTTCCGGCCGTTCCGCCGGCGGGCGCGATTTGACCGCCGTCATGGCGCGCGGCTTCGCGCGCTGGCGGAACGTCGACGCAATGCAGGTATAGCGCCGACGCGCCCGGATGCGACCACGAAGGCATGCAGGTAGTATCCGGGCCGCGCGTTCGACCTGCGAATGCAGGAGCAAGAAAGTGACACTCGATCATCCCGTTTTCACGCGCTGGCCGGCGCGCCATCCGGATCGGCTCCAGCTCTTTTCGCTGCCGACGCCCAACGGCGTGAAGGTGGGCATCATGCTGGAAGAGACGGGCCTCGCGTACGAGGCGCATCGCATCGACATTCTCGCGAACGCGCATCACGATCCGGCCTTCGTCGCGCTCAACCCCAACGGCAAAATTCCGGCGATCTACGATCCGAACGGACCGGGCGGCCGACCGCTTGCGCTATTCGAATCCGGCGCGATCCTCATTTATCTCGCCGACAAGACCGGGCAATTCCTGTCGGCCGATCCGCACACGCGATACGAGACGCTGCAGTGGCTGATGTGGCAGATGGGCGGTGTCGGGCCGATGTTCGGTCAGGTCGGCTTCTTCAACCGGTTCGCCGGTAAAGCGTATGAAGACAAGCGTCCGTTGAACCGCTACGTCACGGAGTCCGCGCGGCTGCTCGGCGTGCTCGACGAACGTCTTGCGGGCCGCGACTGGGTGATGGGTGCCGATTACAGCATCGCGGACATGTCGCTGCTCGGCTGGGTGCGCAATCTGATCGGCTTTTACGAAGCGCGCGAGCTGGTCGGCTTCGACCGCTTTGTTCACGTGAACGCGTGGCTCGAGCGCGGTCTCGCGCGACCGGCGGTGCAGCGCGGGCTGCAGGTGGCGGCGAGCTGACGGAACGAATGGAATCGATCGCATGAACATTCTTCATATTGATTTCAGCCCGCGAGCGGAATCGTACAGCCGCCAGCTGTCGGCAGCGATCGTCGCGAAGCTGCTCGAGATTTCGCCGGGTGCGAGCATCAGCCGGCGCGACTTCGGTGCCGTTCCGTTGCCGCACGCGACGTCGGGCTATGCGACTGCGCTCTCGATGCCCGCGACGTTGGCCAATCCGCCGCAGGCGGCGCTGGCGCTCTCCGAAACGCTGATTCGCGATGTCGAGGCGGCCGACGTGATCGCGATCGGTACGCCGATGAACAACTTCACGATTCCGTCAGGCTTCAAGACGTGGATCGACCATGTGCTGCGCGTCGGGCGGACGATGAAGTCAACACCGACCGGCAAGATCGGCTTGCTCCGCGACCGTCCGGTGTTCGTGGGCGTCGCTGCCGGCGGCGTCTTTAGCGGCGAGCGCGCGAATCAGCCGGATTTCCTGACGCCGTATCTATCGGCCGCATTCGGCTGCATCGGGTTGAACTCGCTGCAGTTTCTTCCGGTGCAGGGCACTGCGTTTCTGTCGCCGGACCAAGCGGCATCTGCAGTCGAGCAGGCCGTCGAGGCAATCGACGTTTCGGCGATTCGGGCGGCCGTGTCGGGCCATTGAACAGGGAGTGGCAATCATGAAGATAGTCGTGATCGGCGGCACCGGCCTGATAGGTGCGAAGACGGTTGCCGTTCTGCAGGCCGGCGGACACGAGGTGGTAGCAGCGTCGCGCAAACGGGGTGTCGACGTATTCACGGGCGCCGGCCTCGACGCAGCCGTCGCCGGCGCACACGTCGTGATCGATCTGTCGGACAGGCGTTCGTCCGACGCAGCGGCCGTGCAGGCATTCTTCGAGACGGCCGGTCGCAACCTGCTTGCGGCGGAAGCGGCGGCGGGCGTGCGGCATCATGTCGTGCTGTCGATCGTCGGCACGGACCGCGTGCCGGATCAGCGCTATTACCGCGCGAAGATGACCCAGGAAAATCAGGTCGAGGCATCGGGCATCCCGTATACGATCGTTCGGTCGACGCAGTTCTTCGAGTTCCTGCGCGATATCGCAGACGCGCATACGGACGGCGACGTCGTCAGACTGCCGTCGGCGCTGCTTCAACCGATCGCGGCCGACGACGTCGCGGCCATCGTCGCGCAAGTGGCGCTCGCGACGCCACGGAACGCGATCGTCGAAATCGCGGGCCCCGAGCGGGCGCCGTTCGACGACATCGTCGCGCGCTGCCTGAGGTCGGTCGGCGACCGGCGAAGCGTCGCCAAGGATGCGGATGCGAGATATTTCGGCGGACGGCTCCAGCACGATTCGCTGGTGCCGTCGCGCGCAGCGCGTGTCGGCCGTATCGGTCTGGATGCGTGGCTGCGCGGTGCGCACGATCGGGCGCGCTCGCTGCCGCGCGTCGACATCAGACCGGTCGAGCGCGGCGATTTCGACGTCTGGTATTCGTTGTGGAAGGGCTATCAGCGCTTTTACGAGGTCGATATTCCGGACTCCGTGACGCAGGCGACGTGGGCGCGCTTTATGGATCCGTCCGAGCCGATGCATGCCGCGCTCGCGGTCGCCGGCGAACAGGTGTTCGGGCTCGTGCATTGGCTGTATCACCGATCGACGTGGACGACCGACGACTACTGCTATCTGCAGGACCTGTTCGTCGCGGACGACGCGCGCGGTCGCGGAGCCGGCCGCGCGCTGATCGAGCACGTCTATGCCGACGCGGCGCGTCGCGGCGTACCGCGCGTGTACTGGCTGACGCACAAGACGAACTATCAGGCGATGCAGCTTTACGATCGCGTCGCCGAGCGATCGGATTTCGTCCAGTACAGGAAGCGATTCGTCTGACCCGTTCGCGCGCCGTCGAAGGCGCTATCGCACGCGCGTACGGCCGCGCGAAACCGCCATAAAATGCCCGAACCGCCTGAACGCTTCCGGTTTTGAAATCCCATGTCCGACATCGACTGGCTGAGCCATCTTCTGCAAATGATCACCGTCACCGGCCGGGTGGAGGTCCGCTGCGTGTACGGTGCGCCGTGGCAGGTCGCGTGGGATCGATCGGCCGCACACGAGATTCCGTACCACGTCGTACTCGAGGGGCGTGCCGTGCTCGAGGATACCGAGTCGGGGACGGTCAGGGAGCTGGCGAGCGGCGACATCGTGCTGCTGCCGCACGGTGCCGCGCACGTGCTGCACGACGGCAGCGGCCATACGCCGGGCCGCGCGCATAATCGCCAGGGTTTCGCCGGATGGATGCTCAGCGAGAACGACGGTCGCGGCGAACGCCTGGACATGCTGTGCGGACGCTTCTTCATCCGGCCGCCGCATGACCGGCTGATTCGCGACTACCTGCCGACGACACTGACCGTGCGCTCCGCGGATGGCGGCAGCGACGACGGCAACGGCTCTGCGTCGAACCAGCTCGCCAGTCTCGTCGCGCTGATGCGCATGGAGTCGGCCGGCGAGAAGCCGGGCGGATACGCGATCCTCAATGCCCTGACTTCCGCGCTCTTTACGCTCGTGCTGCGCGCGGCCAGCGAATCGGGGCAGGCGCCGGCGGGGCTGCTCGCGCTGGCCGGTCATCCGCGGCTGGCGCCGGCCATTTCGGCAATGTTCGCCGCCCCCGCGCGACCGTGGAGCCTGCCCGAGCTGGCCGATCTGTGCAACATGTCGCGCGCGACCTTCATGCGGCACTTCCAGGACAAACTGGGCCGCTCGGCCACGGACCTGCTCACGGACATCCGGATGACACTGGCCGCAAACGAGCTGAAGAAGCCGACGATGAGCACCGAGGCCGTGGCCGAGGCGATCGGCTATCGATCGGTCGCGGCATTCCGGCGTGTGTTCACCGACAAGATGGGGATGACGCCCGGACAATGGCGGCCTCTCGCGAACGAAGGCGAATAGCGCGCCTTGCACGCGGCCGGTGGCGTCGAATGGACCGTGCCGGCGTTTGATCCTTTCAGGCATGTTGTTGAGCCCCCGCAGTCTCGAAATCCGTAGTGGCGGCCTCTAAAGTGGAGACTCCTAGCCCACTGACGAACGAGGCACGCCATGAACCGCATCGCCAGTCCAGCCCTCGGGTCGCTTGCCGCAACGCGCGACGTGCGCGCCGGCAAACCGTTTGCCGCCTTGCGCGCGGTCGAGGCCGCGAACGGGGTCCATGTGCTCCACTTCGCCGGTACGACGGCTGCGGCGAGCCTCGCCGACATTTCGCCGGCCGTTGCGATTGCAGTCGTCGCTAAGGTCCTCAAACGCCTCGACCGAACGTCGCCCACCTTCTTTCCATAGCGTCGGTCCGCACCGAGGACGAAACGGCGCAACACAGTCGTTTCCCGTTCGCTCCTTAACTCGACAACGCAACGCCGCGCTGGTCCGGATGTCGGCCGTGCCGCAAACGTGCGATCGCTCGAGCGGCCGCGCGTGAATTTTCTCGTCAACGAAGTCAGTTCTCACTTGAATCGGATATCGAATATGAGCACGCGTGCAAATCAGTTTCGTCTGCAGATCGCTGAGAAGGGTGTTGGGTCGCTGTCGCTTCTTGCGCTGCTCCGATGGGCGCTCGTCGTCATCTTTCTGTGGTTCGGCGGCATGAAGTTCACCGGCTATGAAGCCAACGGCATCGCACCGTTCGTCGTCAATAGTCCGATCATGAGTTGGCTGAACGCGTCGTTCGGCGTTCAGGGCGCAAGCAACGTGATCGGCGTGCTCGAACTCTCGACGGCTGCGGCGCTGATCGCCGGTGCGTTCCAGCCCGTGCTGTCCGCGCTGGGTGCGGCGATGTCGGCCGCGACTTATCTGATCACGCTGACGTTCTTCCTGAGCACACCGGGTGTCGCGGAAGCGACGGCCGGCGGCTTTCCGGCCATCTCGGCGCTGCCTGGCCAGTTCCTGCTCAAGGACCTGGTGCTGCTCGCCGCGTCGCTTTGTCTGCTCGTCGCGTCTGTACGAAGCGCGGAGCCCGGGATCGACCGTCAGTGACCGGTTACGGCCGGCACGCATCGCGTGCGGGAACCGATGGGGTCGGGCGCGGCGGGGCGGCGCCGACCGCCTGCCGCGATCGCTGGCGGCCTGTCGCTACCGCGTCTTTCCGCAGTGGCGTTCGATGATGTCGAACAGCCGGCGGCACGAGGTCGCCACGTGCTGCTCGGGTGCGGTGGCGACGCTGAGCAGAAGGCCGGGCCTCGTCCAGGAAGGCGTCGCGAACCACGCGGACAGCGGCGACGGCGCGATGCCGACCGTCATCGCCTCCCTGACGATTTTCGTGTCGGGCGCGCCATCGGGAAGCCTGAGCAGGACGGATAGGCCGGCCGTTATCCATTCCGCGTTGCGCATTCTCAACTGATCGCAGAGTGCGTCGCGCTGTGCGGAATAGAGGCGCTTGAGCCGACGCACGCGACGGATGTAGTGGCCGCGCCGCATGAATTCGGCCGTGGCGAGCTGGATGACCGGCGACGGTGCAGGGGCGAGCGTTGCGGTGACTTCGGAGAACGCATTGACGAGTTCGACAGGCGCGACGACGAAGCCGAGCCGCAGCGCCGGGCTGATGGTCTTGCTGAAGGAGCCGACATGAATCACGCGCTTGCCTTCGTCGAGGGACGCCATTGCCGGTGCCGGCCGGCCTTGCAGCTGAAGCTCGCCGAGATAGTCGTCTTCGATGATCCATGCATGATTCGTGCGTGCCCATTCGAGCATCTGAAGACGCCGTCGCAACGAGAGGGTCGACCCGAGCGGCGCCTGCTGCCCGGGTGTCACGACGGCCAGCGCGGCGTCGGGTGCTTGCGCGAGCGCGTAATCGACGTTGATGCCGTCTGCATCGACCGGCACCGGCACGATCTTCAGACGCGCGAGCTCGAGTCCTTTGCGCGTGACCATGAATCCCGGCTCTTCCATCCAGACTTTTCTGCCGTCGATGCCCAGCACGCGCAGTGCCAGTCCCAGGCCGGCCACGTAGCCGGACGTAACGAACACCTGCTCGGGGTGGCAGTGAAAGTTGCGCGTGATCGCCAGATTCGCGGCGATCTCTGTGCGCAGTTCGAGTTCGCCGCGCGGATCGGGATAGAGCAACGACGACAAGGATCCGGCCTTCAGCAGGTTCGACGAGCGCGAACGGGAGAACAGCTTCTCCGGCAGCCCTTCGAATGCCGGAATGCCGAGCTGAAAGATCGCAGGCCCCGCGTTCATCTCGTCGTAGGCCTTCATGAACTCGCCGGCTGGCGGCACCTGCGGCCGCGACAGCACGACGCGCGATCGTGGCGCAACGCGCGTCCCTCTGGCGCCGAAGGTTTCGATCATTTGCGCGTCGGACAGGCGCTCGTACGCCGATTGCACGGTGCCGCGCGCGACGCCGAGCTGCGCTGCGAGGTCTTGCCATGAAGGAAGGCGTGTGCCGGGGGCGAGCAAGCCCGACTCTATCGCTCTGCTGATACTGATGTGGATTTGTTCTGCCAGGGACAGCTTCGCCGTCCGGTCGAGCTGAATTTGAAAATCTCGATTCATCCGCTTGGTACACACAAAAATGGGAAATCTTGGTTCTACTATTCTTGTCGTCGAATGCACAGAATCTTCGCACGATCGAGGCGGCCGATGTAAGGGCGGAGCGCATGAAAAGCGGCATCGATGCACGCATGAAAACGCCATCGAAGTTCATGCCCGGACGGCCGTGTACTCGCCGACAAAGCGCGCCGCAAGCGTGCCGGACGACGAAACGACCATCGCGCGTCGCTCGTTGTGCGCGTCGTTCGATCGGGGGATTGTGCGACGAGCGTTCGGCACGACCGGAACTCGATGCGATCGTAACGGTGCGCCTTCGATAAAAAGATTCGCGATGCAAATCATCCAGGCCGACGACGTTCTCGGCTTTCCGACAGGATCTCGCTGACACGTCCCCGATCATGGAAAACGCCCCGTCGCCGCTGCATATCTCGACCGTCGAGCAACTGTCGCCGACGATGATCAGCATCAGCTGGAGCAATCCCTGCATGGGCCATTACACGGACCAGGTCTGGCGCATCGGTCTTGCGCGCAGGAGCGCCGTGTGCATGCTGTCGGGTGTGTCGATACGGCCCGGCGATGCCGTGTTTCGCCCGCGCGTGAGGGGTCCGCATGTGCCGATCAACCACGATCGGATGATTCTGGCTTCTGCAATCGCCGGTCTTTTTCCCTCATCGAATCCGTCAGAAGGCGCCGAGACATGAGCACGCCGCGTCGATGCGTCTCGACGGGCGGCAAGCCCTCCATCACACCATCGGCCAGGGTCGCGACGCATCTGTCGGTCAAGGAGACATCACGCAATATGGCAACAGAACAGGCTTTGCCCGAATCGGCGCGCGATCGTGCGGACGCTGCGGCACGGATCAATCGCGATCTTGGCGTGGGCGTCGGTCTTCGCGACGTCCACTATCGTGACTTTCTGGCTGCCGCGCAGCCGGTCGACTGGCTCGAGGTCCATACCGAAAATTATCTCGGCGCCGGCGGCTACGATCTTCATGTGCTCGAGCAGGTGCGACGCGACTATCCGTTGAGTTTCCACGGTGTCGGGCTCAGCATCGGCTCGGCCGGTCCGCTGGATGGCGGCCATCTCGAGCGCGTCGCATCGCTGGTCGATCGATTCCAGCCGGCACTCGTGTCCGAGCACTTGTCCTGGTCGGTCGCGCTGACACGCCGCTTGCACGAGTCGCTGCCGTTGCCGCTCACGTCCGAGTCGCTCGACGTGGTCGTACGGAACGTCGACCGCTTGCAGCACGCATTGAAGCGGACCGTGTTGATCGAAAACGTCGCGCGCGACGTGTCGTTTCGACAGGACGAGATGACGGAAACCGACTTCATTTCCGAACTTGTCGGAAGAACGGGATGTGCGTTGCTCGTCGACGTTACGAGCCTGTACGTGAATCAGTGCAACCATGGTGAAGATGCGTTCGAGGCGCTCGGGCGGTTTCCGGCAGATGCCGTCAGGGAGCTCCATGTGCGCGCGTACCGATGCCGGCATCATGCGGACGCAAACCGTCGCGGTCGCCGAGTGCCGACCGATGTGTGGCAGCTTTACGGCTATGCCGTCGAGCGATTCGGCACCGTGTCGACGCTGATCGAATGCGACGCGGACGTTCCGCCGATCGCGATTCTTCTGGACGAAGCCGCGACGGCGAGGAACGTGGCCGATGCGTTCGCCTCGAGGAGGGCGCGATGAGCGAGCGGCTGAAGCGCGTGCAGCTCGAATTCGCGACGTCGCTGCTGCACCCGGATGCCGAACGGCGTTTGCTCGCTGCGCTGGTCGGCGACGAAGCCAACAACCGGGATCGCGTCGCGCGCTACCGGGCTCGACTATGGAGCACGTGGCACCGCGTATTGGCCTGCGCGTATCCGGTGGTGCGCAGCCTGATGGGCGAAGACTTCTTTCTGACGCTGTCGCGCGAGTACGGCATCGCCGATCCGGTTCGGTCCGGCGATCTGAACCGGTTCGGCAGCCGCATGGCCGAGTTGCTGGAGGCGTGGCCGCCGACGGCGACCTGTCGCCATCTCGCCGACGTCGCGCGTCTCGAGTGGCTGGTCCATCGCGCCTGTTTTGCTGCGGATGCGACGACGCGATTGCCGGACCCATGGGCGCAATGTACGCGCGACACGTTGGCGCATTGCTCGGTTCGGCTTCACCCGGCCGTGCAGTTGCTTCACACGTCGACGCGTGCTGCGGATCGCTGGCTCGCGTTCCATGCGTCCGGCAAGGAGTTCGATCCGGACGACGTCGATCGACCGCAGTGGATGATCGTCGCCCGGCCGCAATGGATACCGGAAGTGATCGCCGTATCGCGCAACGCATTTGCGATGCTGTCCGATCTGCGCGACGGCGCCACGATCGGCGATGCCTACGACGCCGCGCTCGCGCGCGACCGCAGTTTCGACTTCGAGCGCAACTGGCAGACGTGGGTCGAGCACGGAATCATCGTCGCGGTGGACGTCGGGATAGCGGCCTGAGCGTGTCGCGCGTCAGCGCATCTCACCGCCCCTTGCAAACACCCCCGCGAAAACGCAAGAACATTGCACATCGCCCCGTCACAACGAGCAAAAAACCCGCCCCACCCGAAATAACATTGCTTCCACGCACCCGCGCCACCCGGCGCGGTCCTTTTTGACGGAAGCACCGAGTGAACACGTCGCTGCAACTGGACGGCGCAGTCGTTCTGCGTCAACGAGCCGAGCTCGGCGAGATCGGCGCCGACCGCGAACTCGGCGGCCGCACGCGCATCGCGCTGACCGACGACGAGCGTGGATGCGCGGGCCGGACCTCGACGTCCGGATCGACCGCATCGGCAACGTCTTCGGCACGCTGCACGCCGGCCCGGCGGCCGCGGGCCCGCAGCCGCTGATGATCGGCTCGCATATCGACACCGTAAAGAACGCCGGCGCACTCGACGGCTGCTACGGCGTGCTCGCCGGTCTTGCGGTCGCGCGCCCGTTTCGCGACGCGCGCATCGAACCAACCGGCACGGCCGATCACGGGCGCCGTCGACGGCGCCCGTCTGCTGCTCGACGTCGTGCTCGATCGCGTCGCGGCCGCGTGATTGCACCGAACGTCGCCTTATCCCAACCCTTCATCGCTGGAACTTCACGACATGTTGATCGCCAATCCGCGCGCGACGCGCGCGCCGTACCCCGACGGGCTGAAGCGCATCCTGAGCATCGAGAAAGCGGAGGAGAGCCGCGCGTGGCTGGCCTGCTGGGACAAGATCGCGCCGGCACCTACACCGTTGCGCACGTTGCCTGCGCTCGCCGCCGCGTCGGGTATCGCGAGCCTGAGCGTGAAGGACGAGTCCGTGCGCTCGGTGCTCGGCAGCTTCAAGGCGCTCGGCGCGCCGATCGCGCTCGTACGCCTGATTCTTCGGCTGTGGCCGGCGCACGATCTCGATCCGCGAGCATTGTTCGACGGCCGCTATCGTGCATTGCTCGCGGGCTTCACGGTTGTCAGCGCAACGGACGGCAACCATGGAAAAGGGCTCGCGGCCGCTGCGCAAACGCTCGGCTGTCGATGCGTGATCGTGCTGCATGCGAACGTCAGCATCGAACGCGAGCGGGCGATCGCCGCGTATGGCGCGCAGATCGTCCGGATCGCCGGCAACTACGACGCATCGGTCGAGGAAGCCGCGCGGCTCGCGTCGCTGAACGGCTGGCACGTGGTGTCCGATACGTCGTACGACGGCTACGAAGACATTCCGCGTGACGTGATGCAGGGCTACGGCACCGTCGCCGCAGAGTTCGTCGAGCAGAGCGGCGCCCGACCCGATCGGCCGGCCTATACGCACGTGTTCCTGCAGGGCGGCGTCGGCGGTCTCGCGGCGGGCATCGTCAGCTATCTATGGGAGTTTCACGGCGCGCATCGGCCGCGATTCGTCGTCGTCGAGCCGCAGCAGGCCGATTGTCTGTACCAGAGCGCGGTCGCCGGCAAACCGTCGCGCGCGACGGGCTCCGTCGATTCGGTGATGGCCGGGCTCGCGTGCGGCGAGACGTCGCCGCTCGCGTGGCGATTCCTGCAGCCGGCCGTCGACGACTTCATGACGATCGCCGACGCCGATGCGATCGATGCAATGCGCGTGCTGGCGACAGGCCGCGACGGCGACGTGCCGATCGTTGCCGGCGAGTCGGGTGCCGCGGGGCTCGCCGGCGTCGCCGTGCTGCTGAAGGATCGCGCGCAGGCCGAGCGCGTCGGGCTCGATCGCGATTCGCGCGTGCTGGTCGTAAATACGGAAGGCGCGACCGCGCCCGATACGTATCGCGAACTGGTCGGCGAGACGGCCGACGCGGTGCTGGCGCGACAGGCGGCCCGGGCGGCCGGCGCGCCGAGCCGGGCGGCGACTCACGTCTGAGTCGGCGGCGCGTCAGCTCGCGGGGCCGATCGGAATCTCGAGCCCCGCCTTCACGCGGCTCATCGTGACGAGCGTCTTGAACCGCTTCACGTTGTTGTTGGCGAAGAAAAGTTGCCGCGTCAGGTCGTTGTACTCCTCCATGTGACGCACGGAGAAGATCAGCACGAAGTCCCATTCGCCCGCGACGTAGTAGCACTGCTGGATCTGCGCACACGACTCGAACGTGCGCTTCATCGCATCGAGCAGGTCGATCTGTTCGCTTTCGACTTCGATCGTCGTGACGATCGTCAGCGGGTAGCCGACCTTCTCGGGCGCGAGGATCGCCGTATAGCGGTCGATCACGCCTTTGTCGGCGAGCCGCCGCAACCGGCGGTTCACGGCCGCCGGAGACAGGTTCACGCGCGCGGCGAGTTCGCTTTGCGGCGTATCGGCGTCGCGCTGGATCTCGCTCAGCAGCTTCAGATCGTAGTTGTCTAGCATCGGGGCGGTGGGGTGGAGAGACGAAATTTTCTTGCAGAACGGCGGCGAAGAATGCGCCGAAATTCGACGCGCCTTGAAATATTATTTTTGGGACAACGCGACGTCAACGTGACGCGCGTCTGTCGAGATCAGGCGGTCCGCGCGTATCGGGCGACGCAAGCGCGCGGCCGGCGCCGGGTCCATTCGGCGATTTGACGGATAGCGCGAGCATGGAAAGCACACTGCAATCGAAGTTGAAACATTGGCGGCATCACTTTCACCGCCACCCCGAGACCGGCTTCGAGGAAGTCGCGACGTCCGACTACGTCGCGGCCCTTCTGGAAAGCTTCGGGCTCGACGTGCATCGCGGCATCGGCGGCACCGGCGTCGTCGCCAATCTGAAGGTGGGCGAGAGTCCGCGCGCGATCGGACTGCGCGCGGACATGGACGCGCTGAACATCGTCGAGAACGTGCCGGCGCGCGCACATGCGTCCTGCGTGCCGGGCAAGATGCATGCGTGCGGACACGACGGCCATATGGCGATGGTGCTCGGCGCGGCGCGGTTGCTCGCCGAGCAACGCGATTTCGACGGGACCGTGCGGTTCATTTTTCAGCCGGCGGAAGAGCACGGTCGCGGCGCGAAGGCGATGATGGCCGACGGGCTGTTCGAGCGCTTTCCGATCGACGCGATCTTCGGCGCGCACAACATGCCGGGGATGCCGGCCGGATCGTTCTCGACGCGTCCCGGCGGCATCATGGCGAGCGAAGACAACTTCGTGATTCGGATCAATGCGCGCGGCACGCATGCGGCGCGCCCGCATATGGGCGTCGATCCGATCGTGATCGCGGCGCAGATCGTGCTCGCGCTGCAGACGATCGTTTCCCGCAATCTCGATCCGAGCCTGCCCGCGGTGATTTCGTGTACGGAGATTCTGACCGACGGGCTGCGCAACGTGATTCCGTCGACGGTAACGATCAAGGGCGACACGCGAAGCTATTCGCCCGACGTGCAGCACCTGCTGGCGACACGGATGCGCGAAGTGAGCGAGGGAATGTGCAGGATGCATGGCGTCGAATGCGAATTCGCGTACACGCACGAGTTCGCGCCGACCGTCAATTCGCCGGACTACGTCGATATCGCGGTGGCAGCGGCGACGCGCGTCGCGGGCGCGCAGCACGTCGATGCGAACGTGCAGCCGATGATGATTTCGGAGGACTTCGGCGCGTTCCTGCAGGTCGTTCCCGGCAATTTCATCTTCATCGGCAACGGAAGCGCGGGCGAGCGCGGCGGCGTGCCGCTGCACAACGCGACGTACGACTTCAACGACGACATCCTGCCGATGGGCGCGCGGTACTTTGCGGAAGTGGCGCGCATCGCGCTCGCAAGCGCCTGACGACGGCGCAGTGGTGGGGCGGCTTGCCGCCGCCGGTGTCGCATCGAGCCGGCGCGCGGGCAATAAAAAAGCCCGCTGCTGGAGCGGGCCGAAACCATGTTTGGAGACATGGAGGAGACAGACGTCAATTTAAGGGAAAACCCTGAAACGAGCAAGCCCCGCCGACGCGCTGTTGTATCCGTGCAACGTGCGGCCGGGCTGCATATTCAGGCGCCCGCGCGCGCGTGCGCGGCGTGCGGCCGGAACCGCTCCTGCGCGATCGGCAGCGCGTACTTGTCGCGCATTTCGGTCTCGATCCACGTACAGGCTTCGCGCGCGCAGTCGTTCAGCACGTGCCGCGTTGCGTGGCCTTCGACGTCGTAGACGAAACGGACGTCGACCTCGTCGTCGGAAACCTGCCGTTTCACCTCGTTCAGCTTCAGCTGCGGCCCATGCTGCTGCGACAGCGCGCGCAGCTCGTCGAAGTGATATTCGATCCAGTCGGCGAAAAACAGCGCGTCGCTGCGGCACGCGAGCCGGAACGCGGCGCTGCGCGACGGGCGCGGCACGTCGTCGGCCGGCGCATGCGCGCCGCCGGCAGCCGCGACATCGACCGGCGCGAGCGGCTGCTGGATCCGCCGGTACGGCGCGCGGTCGCGCAGCGCGTGCCACAGCAATTCGTCGCCGGCCGCGCCGGACGGCTGCATGGTCAGGTCGTGACGGCCGTCGCCGCTGGGCGCGACGTCGCGGATCACGACGCGCAGCGAGCAGAGCGGCTCGTCGGCGACGAGCAGCGTCGCCGCGCGCGGCAGGCCGCAAACGAGCG
>NZ_KV786844.1:0-12321 GCF_001806955.1 Burkholderia sp. HMSC10F09 | reverse complement strand
CCACGGCCGGCTGCGGTCGGACGCCGAACGGCGCGCCGCCGAGCTGCAGCGCGATCGCGACGCCGCGGTGCAGCGCGCGGTCGAGCTGCGTCGACAGAAGCTGCGCGCGGAAGCCGCGAATCTCGCGAAGTCGCGGCTGCTTGCCGCCGCGAGCCACGATCTTCGCCAGCCGTCGCACGCGCTCGGCGTGCTGGTCGGCGCGCTGCGCGGCGTACCGATGCCGGCCGACGGTCAACGGCTGCTGCAGCAGATCGAGCTGTCGACGCGCGCGCTCGACACGCTGTTCGGTGCACTGCTCGACGTGTCGCGTCTCGATGCCGGCGTCGTCGACGTGCATCGGCGGCCGTTCGCGATCGATACCGTGCTCGGTCGCGTATGCAACGAATATCTGCTCGATGCGGCCGCAAAGGGCCTGCGTCTGTCGCGCGTGCCGTGCCGCGCGATCGTCGACTCCGATCCGGTGCTGATCGAGCGTGTCGTGCGCAATCTCGTCGGCAATGCGGTGCGCTATACCGACGCGGGGCGCATCGTCGTCGGCTGCCGCTACCGCGGCGCGCGCATCGCGATCGAGATCCACGATACGGGCCGCGGCATCCCGCGCGATCAGCTCGAACTCGTCTTTCGCGAGTATTACCGCGTCGACGGCGCCGCGTCGGACCACGACGGCGGATTCGGGCTCGGGCTCGCGATCGTGCGCCGCCTCGTCGCGCTGCTCGGATGCCGGTTGTCGGTGTGGTCGGAACCGGGGCGCGGATCGTGTTTCGTCGTGTCGGTGCCGCGCGCGCGGACCGCGGGCGGCGTGCGCCGGCACGCGGCGCGGGCCGCCGCGTTCGTGGTCGTCGTCGACGACACACGCGCCGCACGCGACGCGATCGCACGACGGCTCGTGCGATGGGGTTACGACACGCTGTCGGCACGCTCGGCCGACGAAGCGATCGAACGGCTGTCGCGGTGCACGACACGCCCGAGCGTGTTCGTCAGCGCGTTGCATCTGCAGGGTACGGAGACCGGCATCGACGTGATCGACCGTCTGCGCGCCGAATACAATCTGGCGATTCCGGCGCTGCTGATCGGCGACGCATCCGATACGGCGCCGCTCGCCGATGCAAACGGCTGCCTGCTGCTGCACCGCCCAATCGAGAACGGGCAGTTGCGCGCGGCCATCGCGCAACTCGTCGCGGCCGGTGCACCGGTCGAAGCGGTCGAAGCGGTCGATGGCTGACGCGCGGGCGCGCACAGAGGTGCCGCAACCCGCCCGTTTATGTCATCGAGAAATATATCGGCGCCGACGCGGGAAGCGCGCGCGCCCGCTTCCCGCAAACGCGCGGCAGCATCGATCTCCGGCCGGCGACAAGCGAACAGCATTGAGCATGGGAGGCACTGCACCTGCATTACGCACCGCGACGACCGAGTTCGCACGATTTCCGGTCGAATCGCAACGCGGCGTTGAACGCGCGAACATTTCGATCGCACGACGCATCCAACATTGGGACACCTGCCGGTAAGATCGGTCGATTCGCTCAACCGGTTCTTGCCGCGAACCCTGACGCCATGAAAATTCTGATCGTCGACGATCATCCGGTGCTGCGCGACGGCGTCGAGGCGCTGCTGCGTCGCAACGATGCGGCGCTTGCGGTCGTCCAGGCCGCCAGCGCCGACGACGCGATGCAGATGCTCGACCAGCACGCGGACATCGACGCGATCGTGCTCGACCTCAAGATGCGCGGCACGAGCGGCGTCGACGCGATTGCCGCGCTCGCGCGTGCGCGCCCGGCGCTGCAGATCATCGTGCTGTCGTCGTCCGAGGATCCGCGCGACGTGCGCGCGGCGTTCGCGCACGGCGCGCTCGGCTACGTGCCGAAGTCGGCGAGCCCACATACGCTGCTGTCCGCGATCGTGATGGTGCTGAACGGCGAGCGCTACGTGCCGCCGCTGCTGCTCGACGACGGCGCGGCCTACGCGATCGAACCGACACGCCACGCGGCCGGCGCGCCGCTGACGCCGCGTCAGATCGAGGTGCTTCGCTATCTCGCGGAAGGCGTGCCGAACAAGGTGATCGCGGATCGGCTCGGCTTGTCGGAAAAAACCGTGAAGGCGCATATCACCGCGATCTTCCGGACGCTGCACGTGCTGAACCGCACGCAGGCGGCCGCTGCCGGCAGGAAGGCCGGGCTGATCTGACGCGGTGCGTGCATGACCTGCCTTGCATGCCCCGCGCGCATCGCTGCCGGCAGCGGGCCGCGGCCGTCAGCGGTGCTTCGGCATCCGCGTGCCGCTCGTCTGCATCAGCTCGGTACGCACGGTCGGCAGGCTGGTCGTCACGGCGCCGCCGGCCGGAATCGTGCCGGACGTCGAGGCGCCGATCGAGGGCGGCAGTGCGACGCCGCTCAAGGTATTGCCGTACACGACGATCGCGCTCGCCGGGCAGGCGTTCGTCAGCAGCGACACCGGCGCATCGGCGATCGACGTGAACGCGTTGTCGATCACCGCGAACTGGCAGACGTTCCCGTACGCACGAAAGCCCGCAAAGCCGGACCGCGACACGCGATTGCCCTTGACGACGCCATACGACACAGAGCCCGACCACGTATCGAGCTCGATCGCGGCCTGGTGCGTCGGCGGCAATCCGTTGTTCGCGTTCGTGCCGTCCTGAATCGCATCGACGACGTTGCTCTCGATCCTCACGTCCGTCACGCCGTACGTGTGCCAGCTGTCCTCCTGCGCGACCAGAATCCCGGCCGCCTTCTGCACGCCGACCACCGTATTGTTCGAGATCGTCACCGAGCGGCCGCCGACGACCGAGATGCCGCGTCCCCACGGATTGCCCGATACCGAATTGCCGTCGATCAGCACGTTGCCGCTGAGGCGGCCGTCGGCTTGATAGCTGACGACCGCGATCAGATCGTCGCCGGTGCCCGTCACCGTGTTGCGCTGCACGCGCACGTCGGTCGAGCCGTTCGTCACGTGGATGCCGTCGGCGAGCGTCGCGCTTACCGCATTGCCGACGATCGCGACCTGACGACCGCCGTACACGAAGATCCCCGCACTCGCGCCGCCGCGTATCGTCACGCCGAGCACCTGCACGCCGCTGCCGGTCACCTGCACCTTCGTCGACTCGCGCGTCGCGAGCCGCGTCGTGCCGGTGCCGATCAGCGTGATGCCGACGAGCGTCGATCCGCTGCCGCTCATCGTCAGCGTCTGATCGCCCGCCGTCGTCGCGATGAGCGTCGCGCCGTAACCGGAGATCACGACGTCCGCTTTCGAGACCGTCAGCGAGCGTCCGACCTCGTAGCGCCCGGGCGCGAGCACGAGACGCTGGCCCGGCTGCAGCGCGTCGAACGCGGCCTGCAGCGCATCGGCCTGATCGCCGCCGTTCGCGCTCGGCTGAATGATCGCGACCGGCAACGCACCGGCGGCACGCGACGCGCGCGCATACCGGTCCGACACGCGCGTATGCCAGGCGTCAAACCGCGTCGGCCAGCCGGACGCGGGCGATTCGGCAACGGCCGGCCATGCGGCCCAGCAGCCGGCGCAAAGGAGCACCGCGGCCGGCGCGGGGCCGCGGGCGTGCAACATGTTTCTCATCGCATGTCTCTTTCGCGCGGCCGCCGACGACGGCCGGCAGACGGCCGCGAGTGGTCCGCGCATCGAAACGGCCGATCGGCGCATGGCACATGCGCGGAACGACCGGACTTCAAGCCTTGCTTGCTCCGCCGAGATGGCGGCACAACGGCAATGGCGCATCGCCGCGCGCGGCGGCCGATACGCGATCGCACGTTCGCCCGCCGGCGCACGTTGCGTGGTCCCCCGTAAAGACGGCTCGATCGCGGCGGCGCCGGCACTGCGTGCCGCGATCGAACCGATCAATTGGCCCTGCGTTCCCGAGCGTGGCTGGATGATCGGCTTGCCCCCAAAACTCGCCGATTCGTTCCGTCGCTCATCAATCAGTCTATTTCGCGCGCATCGCGCGTAAATGCGACATAAGGCGCGCGACGTCGTAAGACCGCGGCACGGCAATTGCGCACGTGCGCAAGCATGCGCGCGCCTGTATCTTTTCCGGCACGCGGCGCAAGCCGATAATGACGGCCTCTCGCGTGCCGCGCGAGCGCGTATCGATGCAAGGAGGACGCTGTCATGACGACACGATTCCGGATCGGCGATCACGTCCGGTGGAATTCCGAAGCCGGCTATGTGACGGGCACGATCGTCGCGATCCATACGGAAGACTTCGACTACAAGGGTCATCGCCACCGCGCGTCGCCCGACGATCCGCAGTACGAGATCAGAAGCGACCGAACCGACCATATCGCCGCGCATCGCGGCCGCGTGCTCGAACGCATTTCCGGCAAAGGCGACACGTGAGACTGCCCTACTACACGATCGGTCATTCGAACCGTCCGCTCGACGAATTCATCGCGATGCTCGCCGACGCGGAGGTCGCGCTGCTCGTCGACGTCCGCAAGATGACGCGCTCGCGCGCGAACCCGCAGTTCAACGAAGCCACGCTGCCGGACGCACTCGCCGATGCCGGCATCGCGTATGCGCACATCGCCGCGCTCGGTGGGCTGCGCGGCAAATCGCACGACGTGCCGGGCGACGTCAACGGCTTCTGGACCAACGCCAGCTTTCATCGTTATGCGGATTACGCGCTGTCCGACACGTTCCGCACGGGCCTCGACGAACTGATCGCGCTCGGCCAGCGGCAACGCTGCGCGATCATGTGCTCCGAAGCCGTGTGGTGGCGCTGCCACCGGCGCATCGTGTCCGACTATCTGATCGCGCACGGCGAGACGGTGCTGCACATCATGGCGCGCGGCCGCATCGAGCCGGCGCGGCTCACGGCCGGCGCCGACGTGCAGCCGGACGGCACGGTCGTCTACCCGCGCACCGAAGGCGCCGCGTCGTCGCAGGCGTAACGCCGTGGCGTAGCCGCGCATGCCGCGAACGGCGGGCTTCACGGCCCGCACGCCCGCACTCATCGCTCGCGCAGCGCCTCGGCCGCACGATTCAGCGGCTTGACCAGATACTCGAACACCGTCCGGCGCCCGGTGCGGATTTCCGCGGTCGCGACCATCCCTGGCAGGATCGGATGCCGCTTGCCGTCGCGCGTTTCCAGATACGCGTGCTGCGTGAGCACGTAGACGCGGTAGTAGTACACGCGGCGATCGACCTGGTCCTCGATCGTATCGGGCGAGATCCGTTCGACCTTCGCCGGCAGCGAGCCGTAGATCGACGGTTCGAACGCCGTGATCTTCACGGTCGCTTCCTGGCCCGGATGAATGAAGGCAATGTCGCGCGGGCTCAGCCGCGCCTCGATCAGCAACTGATCGTCGAGCGGCACGATCTCCATCAGCACGCCGCCCGGCTGCACGACGCCGCCTACCGTCGACACGCGAATGTCCTTCACGATGCCGCGCGCCGGCGAGCGGATCACCGTGCGCCGCAATTGGTCGGCCCGCCCTTCACGCACCTTCAGCAGCGGCTCGAGATCGGCCATCGTCTTCGAATAGTCGGCTTTCAGCGCGACGTAGTACTCGCTCTGCGTCGCCGCGAGCTTCGTCGAGAACTCGGCCGCCTTCTGCCGCAGCCGCAGCACCTCGACCTCGTTCGTCGCGCCGGTCTTCAGCAGCGGCAGCGCGATGCGCAGCTCCTCCTCCGCGAGACGCAGCTGCTCGCGCAGGTTCGCGACGTTTTCGCGAAACGCGCGCCGGTTCGCGACGAACAGCTGCCGTTCGCGCTCGGTCACGGCCTTCTCGTTCGCCAGTTCGGCCGGAAACGCGACGCTCGGCAAATCGTTCATCTCCGCATGCAGCCGCGCAGCGCGACCCTGCAACGCGGTGATGCGCTCGAGCGTCTCCTCCATCGACGAACGCGCGAGCACCGGATCGAGCGTCGCGAGCGTCTGCCCCGCGTCGACGACGTCGCCCTCGCGCACGGCCAGTTCCGACAGAATGCCGCCTTCGAGGCTCTGGATGATCTGCCCTTTCGATGCGGGCGTCACCTTCCCTTCGCCGACCGCGACTTCGTCGAGCCGCGCAAACACCGACCAGACGAGAAATACGAATAGCGCCGCGACGATCAGCCACAGCACCGGGCGCGCATGCGCCGCTTCGCGCGCACCGCGCGCCGACCACGTGAAATCGCTCATCGTGCCTCCTCCGCGATAGCAGGCGGCAGCGCACCGCCGTCGCCGGCCGCCGCGCGCGCAGCGGCCGCGCCCGATTGCGCCGCCGTCGTCGCATGGCCGCGCAGCGCCTGCAGCACTTCGTCCTTGGGGCCGTCGCGCACGATGCGGCCGCCGTCGATCACGATGATGCGGTCGACGATCGACAGCACCGGATAGCGGTGCGTCGCGACGATCAGCGTCCGGTTGCCGATCCACTGCCGCAGCCGCTCGACGATCGCGCGCTCCGTTGCATCGTCGAGCGACGCGGTCGGCTCGTCGAGCAGCAGCACGTTCGGCGCGCGCAGGATCACGCGCGCGAGCATCAGCGCCTGCTTCTGGCCGCCCGACAGCCCGAGGCCGCTTTCGCGCAGCTTCAGGTCGAGGCCGTGCGGCTGCCGCAGCAGCAACTGATCCGCGCACGCGACCTTCATCGCGGCCAGGATCGCGTCGTCGGTCGCGAGCGGATTCGCGATCAGCAGGTTTTCGCGCAGCGTCCCGTAGAACAGGCTCGACTCCTGCAGCAGCATGCCGACGTCGCGCCGCACGTCGGCGACGTCGATCAGCGGCAGCGGCGTGTCGTTGAACAGGATGCGGCCCTGCACCGGCGTCGCGAGGCCACCGAGCAGCCGCAGCAGCGTCGATTTGCCGGCGCCGACGCGGCCGAGGATCGCGATCCGCTCGCCCGGCTCGATCGACAGCTTCGGCACGTTCAGCACGGTCTTCTCCTGCGGATCGAAGCTGTACGCGACGTCCTCGAACCGATAGCGGCCGACGAGCGACGGCCGGTGATACGCATCGGCGGCCGGATCGTGATCGACCGGCAGCGCGAGCAAATTGTCGAGACCCTTCTTGCCGGCGCGCACGTTCTGGATTCGCGACAGCACGGCCGGAATCTGTCCGAGCGGCGCGATCGTGCGGCTCGTGAGAATCGAGCACGCGAGCACCGCACCGAACGACAGGCTCGAATCGAGAATGCCGTACACGCCCGCGATCAGCACGCCGACGTACGCGAGCTGCTGGACCGTCTGCGCCAGATTGACGAGCAGCCCGGCGATGCGGCGCTGTCGCAGGCCGACGTCCGCATTGACGCGGTTCGTGTGGTCCCAGAGCTGCCGGAAGCGCGGTTCGGCCTGCAATGCCTTGATGTCTTCCGCGCGATAGATCGACTCCATCAGGATGGCGTTGCGCATCGCCGATTCGGCAAGGCCCTGGTTCGACAGCTTCGCGAGCGGGATCTGCGCGAACACGCCCGGCAGGATCAGCAGCGGAATCGCCGCGAGCGGCACGAACGCGAGCGGGCCGCCAAGCATCCAGATGATGAACAGGAAGGTGACGACGAACGGGATGTCGATCAGCACGCCCATCGTGCTCGACGTCAGCAGCTCGCGCAGCTGTTCGAGATCGCGCAGCTGCGCGACGAGCGTGCCGGGCGAGCGTGGCCGCGCGTCGTTACGGATGTCGAGCACGCGCGCGAAGAACATCGCCGACAGCTTCAGGTCCGCCTGCTTGCCGAAGTGATCGGCGATCGACACGCGGGCGGTGCGCAGCACCAGCTCGAGGACGAGCGCGAGCGCGACGCCGGATGCCAGCACCCATAGCGTGTGCGTCGCGCGCGCCGGCACGACGCGGTCCCATACCTGCATCGCGAACAGCGACGTCGCGATCGCGAGCAGATTGCCGAACAGCGAACCGGCGCCGAGATCGAGCAACACTTTCCATTGGGCGGCGAACAGGTCGTGCAGCCACGTATCGGGCTTCGCGGACAGGTAGTCGTCGACACGCGCGTCGCGCATCGGAACGGCCCGCTGCACGAGCAGCACGCGCGCGGCCCACGTCGGCGCCGGCGCGTTCACGTCGATCGCGCGCTCGACCGGTTGCCCGTCGATCGCGAACTGCACGATCGCGCGCCCGGCCGCGATCGACACGATCACGCCGACGTGCACTTCGTCGATCATGGCGAGCGCCGGCAGCATCGTCGACGTCAGCTTCGCGACCGGCAGCTCGACGAACTGCGCGGCCAGTCCGGCGGCTGCCGCGATGTCGACGATCGCGGTATCGGGCTCCGAACCGGCCGCCCACGCAGCCGTGCCGCGAACCTGTTCCGGCGATACGGTCAGCCCGAGATGACGGGCCGCAAACAACAGCGGGTCGACCCAGCGCGCAAGGTCCGCGCAGCTGTCGCGCGCGGGGCGAAACGCATCATTCATGACGGCTCCCTTCTTGTTCACGCAGCAGTTCGACGAACTTGCCGACCGCGACGTATGCCTTCACGCGCGCGATCGAGCCGTCGGCAAGCGCATTGATCCACTCGACCTCCGATTCGAAGATGTCGCGTTCCGGATTCACGACGTCGGTCAGCGTGCGCTTGTTCAGGATGTATTCCTGCCAGTACAGGTCGCGCGAGGCGCGCGACAGCGCGATCACCTTCTCGTAGCTCGCGCGGCGCGCAGCCGCGCCCGACACTTCGATCTGCGCGGCCTTCAGCGCGCTGCGTGTGACGAGCCGCTGGTTCTCGAGGCTTTCGCGATTCGCGCGCAGCTCCGCTTCGGCTGCCGCGATCTGATGCTTCGCGAGGCCGCCGAGCGAGTAGTTGCCGCTCACCGCGAGCCCGATCCACGTGTCGTTGCTCGCGTTCGGGCGGCCGCTCGAAATCGCGCGGCTCGCGCCGATGCCGATCGACGGAAAGCGCTCGGCCTCCGCAAGCCGCACGCGCGCGTCGGCCGCGTCGACCGCCGCTTCGGCCGCGAGCACCGACGGCGTGTGTTCGACGTTGCCGCCGATGCTGCCGAGACCGCCGACGAAACTCGCGGTCCCGCCAAGACCGGCGACGCGGCGCGGGCGCGCACCGATCAGTTCGGTCAGCTTCGCGGCCGCGACGTCGAAGCGCGTGTGCGCCTTCAGCACCTCCGCCTGCGCATGCAGGATCGCGAGTTCGACGAGATTGCGGTCCGACGACACCGACAGGCCCGCGCGCACGCGATCGAGAATCTTCGCGCGCGTTTCGGTCAGCGCGGCGACCTGACGCTGCGCGGCCACGATGACGTCCTGGCTCGCGGCGAGCTCGATGAACGTCGACGCCGTCTGATACGCGACCGTCTCGATCGTGTCCGCGAGCTGGAAGCGGCGCTGGCTCAGTGTCGAATCGGCTGCTGAGATCCGGCTCGACGTGCGACCGAAGTCGTACAGCAGCTGCGATACGCCGATCGACGCGCGCGTGCCGGTGCGATTGCCGTTGCTGCCGAAGCTGCCGCCGTAGCCCGGACGCACGCCGTAGTCGATCTTCGGATACCACGCGGCCTTCGCGACTTCGACTTCGGAGGTACTCTGCACGACTTCGGCGTTCGCACGGCCGATATCCGGATGGCGCGCGATCGCAATGCCGACCGCATCGCGCAGCGACAGATCGTCGAGCGCGATGTGCAGCGTGTCGTCCGACGCGCCGGCGGCGTCCGCGACGGGCGGCGCGTCGAGCGGCGCATCGATGGCGCCGTCGATCGGATCCGGATCGGGCGTGATCGTCGTCACGCCGTCGCGCGACGGTCTTACGGGCGGCAGTTCGTCGGACGACGCAAACGCACGCGACAGGTTCGACAGCACGATGCGCCGCGTCGGGTCGGCCGGCATCGCGCGCGGCAACGGCGGCGCATCGAATCGGTGCGGTGCGGCAGGCGGCAACGCGCTCGGCAGCGGCACGACCGACGCATTCAATCGTGCGGCAGTGGTAGCCGGGACGGAAACTCCGCCGGCGGGCAGCGGCGGCGCGGCCGATACGGCGGGCGCGATGCCGAGCCAGGCAGCGGCGAACAACAGGTGGCCTGAAAGAGAAACGGTGTGGGCCGCGCGCTCGGCGCGGCACCGGACGAATCTGAAACGAGCGGTTGTCTTGTGCATCATCAGGACGCCGACGGCGTACCATTCGGCGAATCAGGTTCCCGCGTCATGCCGGGCGATCGATTGCCGGGCGCACGCGCTTCGACGGCGAGCGCGCGCGTCCCGTCGGGGAGGCAGGCCGGCCTCCCCGGGCGTGACGGTCAGACGATGATCTGATGGTTCGCGAGCAGGGTCTCCAGGTTAGTCGTCACGTTGTTCAGCGTGACGAGCGTTTCGGAACCGAACGCGGTGCCGGCACCGTCGCGGTCGATGCTGATCACCGTATCCGAGCCGACGTTGGTCACGTTCAGGTACTGGCCGATCGTGTCGCCCGAGTCGATCGTCGGGACGCCGTCGACGTAGTGCGCGGGACCGTCGGCATCCGCGGTGTAGCCGACGAGCAGCTTCGACAGGTCGATCTTGTCGCCGCCGGTGTCGGACGGGCCGCTCGCGAGCTGGAAGTCGGTGATCGCGTCGTGACCGTTCCCGCCCGTGTTGTCTGCCGGCGTGACGACCTCCCACAGGAACACGTCGGTGCCGGCACCGCCCGTCAGCGTGTCGTCGCCGGCGCCGCCGATCAGGATGTCGTTGCCGTTTCCGCCGTTCAGCGTGTCGTTGCCCGCGCCGCCGCGCAGCAGATCGTTGCCGTCGCCGCCGTTCAGCACGTCGTCTCCGTTGTAGCCGTACAGACGATCGTTGCCCGACGTGCCGTTGACCGTGTCGCCGTTCTGCGTGCCTTCGACGATCGACGTCGACTGCGACGAGCCGAGCAGGTTCGCGTTCAGCAACTGGCCCGCGGTCGCCGAGGCGGACAGTCCCGTCTTGTCGGTCGCGGAGATCGTCACGCTGTCGAGCGCGCTGATGCTGATCGCGCCGCCCGTCAACGTGATCGAGCCGAGAAACTCGTTGAGCTTCAGGTTGTCGATCGCGCCGCCGTCCGCCGCGGTGATCGTCATGTCCGACGACGGTCCGATCACGCCGAGGATCCCGTTGTTGTTCACGACGTTGAAGCTCAGCCCGAGCTCGTTCGCGAGTGCCTGGTTCGCGCCGAAATGCAGCGCGCCGAGCCCGAGCAGCCCGCCGTAGTGCAGCGTGACGTGATCGATGTTGTTGTTGTAGTCGGATGCGCCGAACGCCTGCTGCGTACCCAGGTCGATCAGGTCCAGCAGGTTCGCGCCGACGATCCCGAGCAGGTTGCCGGATGCTTGCGCAGAGACGACCGGCGCGACGTTCGGATCGATCGTGAACGTCTGCTGCGACGAGCCGCCGATATTGCCGGCCGCGTCGACGACACGCACCGTCGCCGTATAGTCCGCCGCCGCAAGGACGCCGTCCGTGTACCACGTCCAGTTCGTGCCGTTGACGGTCGCCGCGCTCCAGTGTGCGCCGCCGTCGAGACTGACCTGCACGACTTCGCCCGCACCGAGCGCGCCGCTCAGCGTGCCGCCGAGAATCGGCGTCGTATCGCCCGTGACCCAGTCGTTCGGTGCGCCGGTGTTGTCGGTGAGCGTCGTGAGCGTTGCCGTCGCGGTCGGCGCGACCGTGTCGACGTTGATCGAGAACGCCGCGCTCGGCGTGCTGACGTTGCCGGACGCGTCGGTCGCGGTGACGGTCAGCGCGTGCGCGCCGTCCGAAAGACCGGTGGTCGGCGTGAAGGTCCAGTTGCCCGATGCGTCGGCCGTCGTCGTGCCGAGCAGCGTCGTACCGTCGTAGACGTAGATCGTGCTGCCGCCTTCGGCCGTGCCCGTGAGCGTCGGCTTCGTGTCGTCGGTCGATGCGCCGTTTGTCAGTGCGCCGACGATCGAGCCGACGTCGTCGGTCACGCTCGCGATAACGGGTGCCGCAGGGGCCGTGGCATCGCCGGTCACGGTCACAGTTGCGGACGGGCTCGTGTTGCCGGCTGGGTCGCTCGCCGTTACGCCGATCTGCGTGCCGATGGGCAGCGGTGTCGTGGGCGTGTAGGTCCATGCGCCGCTCGGGTCGGCTGTGACCGTTGCGTCCGGCGTGCCGTCGCCGTTCGTGTCGATCTCGATCGTCGCGCCTGCTTCGGCCGTGCCGGACAGAGAGGTGCCGTCCGTCGGGTTCACGGTCGGGGTCGACGGAGCGATCGTGTCGACCGTCAGATCGAATGCTGCGCTCGGCACACTCACGTTGCCCGATGCGTCGGTCGCCGTCACCGTAATCGCGTGTGCGCCTTCACCGAGACCCGCCGCCGGCGTGAACGTCCAGTTCCCCGACGCATCGGCCGTCGTCGTGCCGAGCAGCGTCGTACCGTCGTAGACGTT
>NZ_KV786843.1:0-5001 GCF_001806955.1 Burkholderia sp. HMSC10F09 | reverse complement strand
GCCCGCGGTTGCGCAGCGCCTCGAGCGGATTCGCCCGAGCGTCGGCGACAGCGACGACACGCACGGCTTTCGGCCCGGCGTGCCGGCGCTGTCGCATTTCCCGATCGACGCGTGGCGGCACGCGATCGACCGCGCGCTGCGCCGCACGGGCCGCGACCTGCTCGCCTACGGCGATCCGCTCGGCGAACCCGCGCTGCGCGAATCGATCGCGCGCCATCTGGCGGTGACGCGCGGCGTGCGCTGCGATCCCGAGCAAATCGTGATCACCGAAGGCGCGCAGGGCGCAATCGCGCTGTGCGCGCAGCTGCTGACGAATCCCGGCGATACGGTGTGGGTCGAGGATCCCGGCTACCGCGGCGCGCGCACCGCGATGCAGACGGCCAACCTCGACGTCGTGCCGATGCCGGTCGACGCGGAAGGGCTGCGCGCGACCGAGGCGGACTGGCGCGAGCGGACGCCGCGCGTCGTCTACACGACGCCGTCGAACCAGTTCCCGACCGGCGCGGTGCTGTCGATTTCGCGGCGGCTTGCGCTGATCGATGCCGCACGCCGGCATCGCGCATGGATCGTCGAGGACGACTACGACAGCGAGTTCCGCCATACCGGCGAACCGATCGGCGCGATGTATGGACTGGCAGCCGATTCGCCGGTCGTCTATCTCGGCTCGTTCAGCAAGACGATGTTTCCGGCATTGCGCATCGGCTTCCTCGTGCTGCCCGACGCGCTGCTCGCCGCCGTGCGGCCGGCGCTGCCGGAGATGCTGCGCGGCGGCACGCGCCACGTGCAGATCGCGCTCGCCGATTTCGTCGAGACCGGCGAATACGGCCGGCATCTCGGCCGCATGCGCCGGCTCTATCGCGATCGGCGCCACGCGCTGCTCGCGGCGCTCGACGACAGCCTCAGCGTCGAACATCGCGTCGAAGGCGGCCCGTGCGGGCTGCATCTCGCGCTGCAATTGCCGGCGCGCTATCGCGACCGCGCGATCGTCGACGCGGCGCGGGCGCACGGCATCGGGCCGTTTGCGCTGTCCGCGTTTTCGATGCACGCGAAATCGTCGCGCAACGGGCTCGTGCTGGGCTTCGGCAATACGTCGGCCGATGCGTTCGCGCCGATGCTGCGCACGCTGTCCGCGATCGCGAAGCGGATCGGCGGCGCGTGACGCGCGGCGCGGGCGCAGCGAGATGCGTGCGTCTAGCCGGAGCGCCCGCGATGCGGTTAGAGCGCTGTCCCGTCGGCCGCCTGCCCGCGGGGGGCGAAGATCGAACCGCGGAAGCGTCGCGGGAACGGTGCTTGCTCCACGCTGCAGCCCTTGTGCCGATGCGGCGGGACAGGCCGCCGGAGCGGTCGGCGGGCAACGGATCGACGTTGGGTCGTGCAAAAGTTTCCAGATCGCGTGAGCGTTACCGTATGAGCGAAATTTCTGTCGAGTCGGAGTTTGCACTGTCGGTGAGCGGCAGTCCGGAGTTGGGCGGCGGCGAGATGGCGCGTCGTGTCGCGACGTTCGACTGGAGCGACACGCCGCTTGGGCCGCGTTCGACGTGGCCGCCGAGCCTCGCCGCCGCGGTGCGGCTCGTGCTCGCGTCGCCGTCGCCGCTGGTGATCCTGTGGGGCCGCGAAGGCACGATGCTCTACAACGACGCCTATGCGTCGTTTGCCGGCGGGCGCCATCCGTTCCTGCTCGGCAAGCCGGTCGAGGTCGGCTGGCCGGAAGTCGCGTCGTTCAACCGGCACGTGGTCGACACCTGTCTGGCCGGCGGCACGCTGACCTATCGCGACAAGCAGCTCGTGCTGTATCGCCAGGGCCGCCCCGAGGACGTCTGGATGGACCTCGGCTACAGCCCCGTATTCGACGACGACGGGCGGCCGGCCGGCGTCATCGCGATCGTGTTCGAGACGACCGCGAAGGTTGTTGCGGAGGCGCGGCGCCACGAGGCCGAATACGCGCTGATGCAGCTCACGCAGACGCTCGAGCAGCGGGTCGCCGAAGAGGTCGCGGCCCGCGTCGCGATGGAGGCGCAACTGCGGCAGGCGCAGAAGCTCGAGGCGATCGGCAGCCTGACCGGCGGCGTCGCGCACGACTTCAACAACGTGCTGCAGGTGATCGCGGCGAACCTGCAGCTGATTCAGCTGTTGGCGCAGGGCAACGCGGAACTCGAACGGCGCGTCGCCGTCGCGAGCAATGCGGTGTCGCGCGGCGCGAAGCTCGCGTCGCAGCTGCTGGCGTTCGCGCGCCGGCAGCCGCTCGTGCCGACCGTGCTCAATCCGATGCGGCTCGTCGAAGCGATGGCCGAGATGCTGCGGCGTACGTTGCCGGCGTCGATCGAGCTGTCGATCGAGGATGCGTACGACGGCTGGCACATCTACGCGGACCCGAACGAGCTCGAAAGCGCGCTGCTGAATCTCGTGATCAATGCGCGCGACGCGATCGACGAGCGCGGCACGATCCGGATCGCCGTGGCCGCCGTCGATGCGTCGACGGACCGCCGCGCGGCGCACGCCGGCGTTCCGGCCGGCGACTACGTGCGGCTGTCGGTCGCCGACGACGGTCACGGCATGCCCGAGCGCGTGAAGCTGCGCGCGTTCGAACCGTTTTTCACGACGAAGGCGGAAGGACAGGGCACCGGTCTCGGGCTCAGCATGGTGCACGGGTTCGTATCGCAGAGCGCCGGCTGCGTGCATATCAGCAGCGCCGAAGGAGAGGGTACGACCGTCGATCTCTACTTTCCGCGCTGTCTCGATACGGAGCGCGAACCCGACAAGCCCGCGAGCGCGCCGGCCACGCGCGGCGGCGAGACGATTCTCGTCGTCGAGGACAATTGCGACGTGCGGCTCGCGGCGATCGAGATGCTCGCACGGCTCGGCTACAAGGTGCTGTCCGCGCAGGACGGCGATGCGGCGCTGCGCCTGATCCAGAGCGGGCAGCGCTTCGATCTGCTGTTTACCGACGTCGTGATGCCGGGCGCCGTGCGCAGCAGCGAACTCGCGCGGATCGCGAGCGCGCCGCCGTACCGCGCCGGCGTGCTGTTCGCGTCCGGCTATACGCGCGACATCATCTTCCATGACGGCAAACTCGACGAAGGCGTCGCGTTGATCGGCAAGCCTTATGCGCTCGACGATCTCGCCCGCGCGGTACGCGACGCGCTCGATCGCCGCGCGACCGCATGGCCCGAATAAGTGCCGGTGCGTCATCTGCGCCTCGCGTCGTGGTCGTGCATCGTGCGCGGTGAATGTTCGGATTGACGAACCGCGGACTTTGTCCGGAACGAATGCCATTACGGTTTTGCGGCGCGACGCGGACCCGGCGCGGGTTGCGTCCGGCTGCTCGACAGACGCGCGTGAGCTATAAATGGAGGCGTGTACCGGTGCTTGTCGGGTCTCTGCGCGTGTCGCGCAGCGCGTTGCCGCGACTGCCCGGGGGAGGTGCACCGTGGTTCGCCAGACGCTTGCCCGCGCCGTCCTTCGCGCCGCGCTGCCCGCGCTCGCGCTCGCCGTCGCCTCGCCGCCGACCACCGGCCTCGCGGCGACGCTCGCACTGCCTGTCGACAACGGCGGCGGCTCGCCCGCGGCATCCGACGTCGCGTCGGACGGTTTTCCGGCGATCGTCGACCGCTACGGCGCGGCGGTCGTCACGATCCGCACGAGCGCGTTCGATCCGCAGACCGGCGAGCCGACGTTCGCGATTCTCGATCCCGACGATCCGCTCGCCGCATTCTTCCGACGCGGTGCGCCGCCGCGCGCGCAGGGCCCGCAGCCGCCGGCGCCCGATACGTCGCCGCGCGCGATTACCGGTAGCGGGTCCGGCTTCATCGTCAGCCCCGATGGCGCGATCCTCACGTCCGCCCACGTGATCGGGGACGCGACCGATGCGACGGTGCGGCTCGCCAATGGCCGCGAATTCCGCGCGACCGTGGTGGCGGTCGATCCGCAGAGCGACGTCGCGGTGCTGCGGATCGACGGCGCGCGGCTGCCTTACGTGCCGATTGCCGAAGCGACACGCGTGCGTGCCGGCGAGCCCGTGATGACGATCGGCGCGCCGGACGGCGCGGGCAACACGGTCACGGCCGGCATCGTGAGCGCGACGCCGCGCCGGCTGCCGGACGGCAGCGCGTTCCCGTTCCTGCAGACCGACATCGCGGTGAATCCCGACAACTCCGGCGGCCCGGTGTTCGATCGCGCGGGCAACGTGGTCGGTATCGCGATGCAGGTCTATACGGGCGCGGATCGCTACGCGAGCCTCACGTTCGCGATCCCGATCGCGCTCAGCGCGAAGCTGCGTGCGCAACTGCAGCCGCCGGCGCAGGCGGCGCGCGGGTCGGGCGCCAATGCGCTCGGCCTCGACGTGCAGGACGTCGGCGCGGGGCTGGCGGCGGCGCTTGGGCTGCCTCGCGCCTCCGGTGCGCTCGTCGACGGCGTCGAGGCCGGTTCGCCGGCCGCGGTGGCCGGCGTGCGCGCGGGCGACGTAATCGTGCAGTTCGGCGATCGGCCGGTCGCGGGCGCGGCCGAATTGAACGACCTCGCGACGACGCTGGCGCCGGGCGAGCAGGCGCCGATGCGGCTGATTCGCAATCGCGCGCCGGTCGTGCTGACGGTCGCGGTTAACGACGATCGAGGCGCGAATGCGGTCGGCGCCGATGGTGTGACCGGTGTTGCCGGTGGGAGCGGTGGCGAGGACGAGAGCGGGGCGACGGGCTTGGGTGCGAATGGCTTGGGTATGGCCGGCTCGCGCACGGGCGGAGCGGGGGCGGCCGGAGCTGGGACGGCCGGGGCAGCTGCGACCCATTTGCATGCGGCTGGTTCAGGCGCGGTCCGCGCAACTGGCGCCGGCCCGGATACGGCCGGATCACGCGTCGTTAGATCGAATGCTGATCTGGGGGCCGGCCAAAGTGCGGCCCGCTCGAGCGTGACGCGCCCAGGCGCGGCCGGCTCAGGGACGACCCGCGCGGTCGCCGCCGGCTCGGGCGCAGCCGGGGCCGGTTCAGCCGGCTCAAGTACGAGCCGCTC